>JBMNUW010000062.1:0-17373 GCA_050946475.1 Prevotella sp. | reverse complement strand
AAGCTTTAATTTATAACATTTGAGCTATATTTAATAAAATTAGCGCCTGTGCTTCCGAAAAGGAACTTAAAGAAGAGTAAGAACATTTGCTACTATTCAACTCCATTTTCATTATCCTGGACGTGCTTATGCTTAGAAATCTTATAATTTTCAATTTCCAACAAAAACAAACATCAAAGCAAATCTTATTAGAAACAGAAAAACGAAGACATCTTAGAAGCACTCAAGCGCAGAAATCAACAAATCCCATAAAATCCAACAAATTTACTTTTAAAAAACTAATTTCTCGGACAAAACCTATATAATTATAGTGTCTTCTTGCAAAAAAATTGTATCTTTGCATCAACTCATTGGCGGACAAGACCGTAGGAACAGCCTTTGTTTCTTTCCTCGCTGTTTAGGCCGCCGTGTTCATTTTATAATTATAAACATAAGCAGGGGCTTCCTCAACTGGAAATTCCCACCACGGTAAGGCTATCCCTGAGAAGGACAACCCTACTTCGCCATTACAGCAAAAGGCACGTTTGCCTTCCGCTATAAAGACATATGCGTATGACAAAACAAAGGAAAAGGGTGTAGCCGACAATTTCAAAGCCTGAAGAGACCGTCCCTGGAATAAACTTTCACAAGAAGAAATCAACCGACAACCGTTATAATATCGTTCAGCAATGGAAAAAATAGTATTGGCCGGAGCACTCATCCTGCTCCTCAGTATTCTTGTAGGCAAGGCGGGCAGCCGCTTCGGTCTACCTTCGCTTCTGCTCTTTCTCGGTGTGGGCATGTTTGTGGGTACAGACGGACTGGGGCTGGAGTTCAGCAGTCCCGTGGCGGCGCAATTCATCGGTATGCTCGCCCTTTCGGTCATCCTTTTCTCAGGCGGCATGGACACGAAAGTGGAAGCTATTCGCCCTGTAGCAGTTCCCGGTGTGGTAATGGCGACCGCAGGGGTAGCACTTACCACACTTGTCACAGGAGTGCTCATTTATTTGCTTTTCTCCTGGTTCGACGATTTTGTAACGCTGAGCCTGCCGGAGTCACTGCTGCTGGCGGCAGTGATGTCGTCCACCGACTCAGCCAGTGTCTTCTCCATTCTTCGAAGCAAGGACATCAACCTGCGCGAACGACTGCGGCCATTGCTTGAATTGGAAAGCGGCAGCAACGACCCAATGGCCTACCTGCTCACCGTGGTGCTCATTTCCTACATTCAGGGCAGTAGCAATTCGGCGGGCGGCATTGCCCTGATGTTCAGCGAGCAACTGGCGGTCGGTGTTTTGGCGGGGCTGATTTTGGGGCGTGGTATCGTGTGGACAGTCAATCACGTAAACCTCAACAACGGGTCGCTCTATTCCGTACTGCTTCTTACTATGGCCTTCGTAGTGTTCGGGCTGACATCGGTGATAGGCGGCAACGGCTATCTCGCCGTCTATTTGGCCGGCATGGTAGTGGGCAACAGCAGGATGGCTCACAAACGGAGCCTTGGTTCCTTCATGGAGGGCTACACTTGGTTGTGGCAGATTGTGATGTTCATCACGCTCGGCTTGCTAGTCAATCCTCGCGAGATGGTGCCCGTAGCTGTGCCCGGCATCCTCATAGCTCTTGCCATGATGTTCGTGGCACGTCCGCTGAGTGTATTGATTTGCCTGGCACCCTTCCGTGGCTTCTCCTGGCATGGCAGAGTCTATGTGGCTTGGGTGGGACTGCGCGGGGCAGCACCCATCATCTTCGCCACCTATCCATTGATTGCAGGTGTAACACACGCGACGATGTTCTTCAACATTGTTTTCTTCGTCACCCTTATTTCCTTACTCTGCCAAGGCACCACAGTGGCAGCTGCCGCCCGTTGGCTGAAGTTGGTGGGCGAGGCAGAACCGAAAAGAGAAATAGAAATAGAACTTCCCGAAGAAATTAAAAGTGCCGTAAGTGAATTCGCTATTACCGACGGGATATTGTCAAAAGGCAACAGACTCGCCGATCTGCCCCTGCCGGCACACACGCTGGCCGTGATGGTAAAGCGAGGCAAACAATACTTTGTGCCAAAGGGTAATACCGAGTTGCACGACGGCGACCGTCTCCTCGTCATCTCCGACCGCAGCAGTGACCTCCTGAAAGTCTACGAGGCTCTCGGCGTGGAAGAGTTTACGTGGGAAGGAGATTTTATGGATAAAAGCTACGCTGCAAAGCAGCGCAGAACACAACGATAACGGCGAAAAAACGGGAAACCGGAAATGCCGTAGCAACCGGAACACCCGAGAAAGCCGCAACAACCGGAAATGCCGTAGCAACCGGAATTTCCGGAGCACCCGCGCAAGCGTCCCTACTCGAAATAGAAAGTAAGAACAATCATCTTGGAGCGAGCCTTGTTGACAGCCTTGGCATAAGGTATCATCAGTTCGTCGCGCAACTGATTGGGATGGTCTGTGTCGAGGCAGTTAGTGAGGCCGTACATGAACTTCAGTTCCGGACGCAACTTGAAAAAGGGAAGATAAAAGTCGCAGCCTACTCCCGCCTCAAGGTAGATGTCATATTTCTTGAGCTTGACGTAATCGTTGCTCTTGTTGCTAAGATTCACCACGGGGTTCAGTCCCGCCATGATGTAAGGACGGTGATTATTGAACCGCTCAGCCGCAAAGATGAGGTCAAGGGAACAACCGATATAAATGGTTTTGAGCGTCTGCGAACGCGAGAGTAGCGAATCAGGAGCCGTGGTGTCAAAGTTGTGAAACGATATATGACGCGAACCGAAATAGAGAGTTGGTGCTATACGGAACTGAAAGCTGCGGTTCAGGCGCAACTCTGCCAATACGCCTACATTAAATCCATTATCCCATCGGTCCTGATCGGTACTGATGTTATAGGTTTGTGTCGTGCCGTCGGAAAGCGTAATCTCCTGCGGGCCCACATTCTGAAACTCCAAGTCCTGCAAGTGCGTGCCCACGAGAATACCGAAATGAATGGGACGCAAGTCTGTATATGGACGGTTCTCTACCGTCCGCTCCTGTGCATCGATGGACACAAATGCCCACAAGCACAGCATGAAAAAGAGTAATTTTCTGTTCATTATAATTGGGAAACGTAAGAAGGCGCAGAATATTGCTTTTTATCCAAAGTATAAATTACGCAAAAAATATATCCCCATTTGTAGGTATCTCAAAAGAAATATCTATCTTTGCATCATTAACATCTACGGCCTTTGCGCCGCGTTGTTAGACTATACAAAAACATTATTAACAATAAAAAACAAAAACATTATGGCTTACGTAATTGGTGAAGACTGCGTTGCATGCGGAACCTGCATCGACGAGTGCCCCGTAGGAGCAATCTCTGAGGGCGACATCTACAAGATTAACCCCGATGAGTGCACAGAGTGCGGTACTTGCGCTTCTGTTTGCCCCAACCAGGCAATCAGCCTTGCTGAATAATTCTACTGAAGCACAGTTAGAACATAAGGCTCGGACATTGTGTCCGAGCCTTTTTTGTTTCTATTTGCCAAACGAGATATGTATCTGTATGCCAAAAACCTTTGTATCTACGTATCTATATACAAAATAAAAACCTCCACTATCCCATTGATTTGGGACAGCGGAGGCAAAAATTCAAAATCGCTCTCATTAAAGCCACGCCCTCGATCGTGTCAACTGCAAGGGGGCAACCCCAGTGGGAGCGAACGGAGGAAAACCCTTTTTTAATAAGTTGTATTCTCAGGATCAAAGTTCGTCCAGCCTTCCGTCCAGTCGTTACTGCTGTCGAAGGCTCCGACATAGCTCACATTGTCGAACCAACTGTTACTGATGCCACTAAAGGAGGCGGCTGTGAGCAACAAGCTTGAGGCAGAGGGAATGTAACTGCCGACAGTGAGACCTAAGTCGGTTACCGAGGAGAAATACTTGTTGGAAGCATCGGAGAGGAAGAACTGGTGAGAGAAAGAAGATCCAGTCTCTCCGCTCAACGTCTTTGTAGTGTAATCATAGAGCTTATCCTCGTAAATCTTGTTGAAATCGGTGCCCAGTGCATCCATGTCGGCAAAGTAAATATTCTTCAGCACCAGCTCGCCATTGGTGGCATTACCCTGTGCGTCGCCTTTCTCATTGTCCACAATGAGACCGATGGGATAGCCGTAAGCCACGGAATTATAGCAGCGCAACTTGGTGTTGCGGCGCAGGTGCATGGCTGCCTGAAACTTGCCTAAGGCTGATCCGTTGTTGGGATAGACGCTGCCGCCATTAATATAGTCAGAAGTGTTCTGGAAACTGGCATCGGCCTTTGGTCCCACGAAGGTGATGTTGGAGAAAGAGGCTGTGGTGTAGGGCGAGACAGCCGACCCGCTGGCATTGTTGTCGCTTTCGAAACCGTTGCTCTGCGAGGCGTCAGCTATGCGGGAGTTGCGCACCACGAGACCATACTGCACACTGCCGGAATAACCGTTGTCGGTGTCGAAGTCATCGTCCCATCCATGCCATGCGATGAGATATTTGCAGTTGACCGTTCCGCCGAACCACTCAAACGAGTCGTCATTCGAATAGGACACCTGTACATGGTCGATTTGCGTGCCCGAGCCCACAGAGCCCAACGTAAGTCCGTTGATTTCCTTATCCTGCTCGAAAGGATAGCCTGCGAACTCAATGCGGACATAACTTAGTACGCCTGAATTGTCAGTGGAGTCGGTGCCACCGTGTTTTGTGCGCGGGCCGCCCTCAATCTGCATTTCCGTCTGGTTGTTGGGAGCCTTTCCGCAGAGCACCACACCACCCCAGTCACCCGGTTTCCTGTTGCCCGGTTCCTGTGCCGAAGTGAACACGATAGGTTGTGAAGCAGTGCCTTGTGCCACCAATTTGCCGCCGCGTTCGGCAATGAGAGAAGCCTTGGTGGCCTTGTCGCCCTTAATAATGGTGCCGGGTTCGATGGTGAGCACAGCTCCGTCGGCGATATAGACCCAACCCTTCAACGTGTAGGTGCCTTTCTTCAATGTCTGCTTGCCGGTGAATACAAACTCATCGTCACCGTTGCCTATCTGAGTGCCGTTGGCATCTTCCTCGTTGTTAGTATTAAAGAGAATATGGTCGCAGGCTTTCAGACCGCCGTTGGTGGTCCAGGTATAGCCTGTGTCGGTTCCGTCGTCGCTGCTGTTGTTATCATCACTACTGCAAGCCGTGAACGTAAGGCCCAGTGCCAGGATGCCAAAACATCCCCAAATCTTCAAATTGTTCTTTTCCATTGTTGTTGTTGTTAATGAAACAAATATCCAAAATAATTAATAGGTTCTCCATCTGCTACTATTCACTCAGCCTGACTTCAGAACTTATAAGTCACACTGATTTGCCAGTTGCGGCCGGGTTTATAGCATCTGTCAATTTCTGTCACCTTCTTGGAAGTTCCGTCACTGAGAGTCACATCGGCGAATTGTTTGTAATATACTTTCTCCGCTAACAGGTCGCGCACGGAGGCCCGCATCTCCCAATGGCGACTGAGTTTCATGGAAGCAGAGATATCTATGGTGTTGCGCGGCATCTCGTAGCTGTCGGGCACACGGGCGTTATCGTCGCTTCCGGTGGTACCTTCACTTCTACCAACGCCGATGATGCGCTTACCGATGCGGTTGTAGAGCAGAGACAAATCCAAATTGGCCTTATCGAGATGATAGAACAGTCCGGTGTTAATCAGATAAGGTGACTGTCCCTGCATGGGACGATTTTCATTCAGGGAGCCCTTCGGGAAATCCACCCTGCTGTGAATCAGCGATCCGTTGAACGCCCACGACAAGCCGGGAAGAAGGAAAGAGAGGTCTTTCTTTACATCGAGCTCCAGACCATAGCTGTTAGCGGCATCGGCGTTCTGGAAAGAATAGACGAGGTCGGTGCCGCCCGTCACGGTGTAGGTCCACTCGATAGGACTGTCGAAGTGCTTGTAGAAAGCAGCAAGCGATATCATTTCTCCACGCGAAGGATAGAACTCATAGCGCAGGTCGATGTTGTCGATATAGCAGTTGGTCAGTTCGGTGTTGCCCTGTACGTTGGATGCCAGATCAAAATCATAAAAGACCGAAGAGGAATACTCGCGGAACTCAGGTCGGTTGACGGTACGTCCGTAAGCCAGCCTCAACTGGTGCTTGTCGTTGAAACGATAAAGTAGATTGACAGAAGGGAAAAAGTCGTCGGTCTTATAATGACGGGTGCTCTCGCTCTTCTCTGCATCCCGAGTGTTGGAAATCAGCGCCATGTCATTGTGCTCAAAACGCAGACCGAGGTAGGCACTGAAATGACCGATAGGCAACGTGGCGGTCAGAAAGGCGGCACCAAGGGTGTTGTGGCCACGATAGTTGTTGCGCCACTTCACCTGTTCAAGAAGATAGAGTCCGTCGGCACCGAAATACTGTTCGTTGCTGAGCAGTTCGGGCATATCCATCTTCTGGAAACCGTCGGGTAATTGATTAGAGGATACATCCCAGTTATAATAGAAGTCTCGGGTGGTATATTTGCGAGTGCGGTATTCTCCGTAAATTCCTCCCTTAACTGTGGGAGTAAAGTTGCCAAAAGCAAACGTATGACGCTCTGTTGCATTGATAGAGAAAATATGCTCGTCGAGATCGGTCCATTCGCGCGAGACATCGTTGCCCGTGGTGAGCTGCAATGTTCCTGTCTCCAGTTCGTCATCCACCTTCCAACGTCGGCGGTCGGGCATGTTGGCTCCGGCATAGGCATAGGCGGCACTCCACTCCACGACATCATTGTCGTTGCGGAAATTGTGTTTGCCGGTAAACTGGGTGTCGAAAGTCGTCCTGCTGCGGTAATAGAACTCCGCCGACTCCTCCTGGTCGCTCTGGGCACTCACTCCCTCGCGCCATGTATAACGACTCTTGCCATATTGATTGAAGATGTTTTTCCACTGGTATTTATTATAGCCGGAACGAGAAAGTAAAGTGAAATTGAGCATGGCACCAATCCGTACATTATGGTTATACTGATCGTCTACGGAATAGCGCAGATAGTTTTGCTTGTCATTCTGAGAATCGTACACTCCGAAGAGATTGTTCTGCATATCCTTGTAAGTGCGGTATTCATTCGTATAATTGAACGCTGCCAACATGCCCGTGCGCAATCCGAAAAGTCGGAAATGGCGTGCCAGCTCAGCACTGAGCTTCAAGTCACCCCAAGGTGTGCGGTTATGCACCGTCCAGTCGTTGTTCAGCGAGTTGTCCGTCAGGCTCACACCATTGGCAACGGTTTTCAGTGTAGCATTAATTCCGCCGTTAAGGGAACGCAGTCCGTTATCAAAACCGAGGAAGTCGGTGCCCGATTCCTTACCATATAGAAAATTACGGAAAACCGACTGATCGTTCATGCCCCAGCCTAAGGTGATTTTAGAGACATCAGTAAGCGGTATTTCCTTAGTGTTCACCACGATGAAGCCGCCGGTGTAGTCGGCAGGATACTCAGCAGAGGGAGTCTTCACCACAACGAGATTGTCTATCTGCGAAGAGGGAAGGATATCAAAGGAAAAGGCCCTTGAGTCGGGTTCCATACTGGGAACGGCACCACCGTTAATCCACACATTATTATATCTTTGGGAAAGGCCGCGCACCATGACAAATTTATTGTCGATGAGACTGACGCCCGGAATGCGCCGTATCACCTCGCCGGCATCCGAGTCCTGCGTCTTGGCAATTTCCTCAGCGGACACGTTGTTTTCCACCACAGCGCTTTTCTTGGTCTGCTGCACCATTCCCGCCTGTGAGTTCTTGCGCACGATGCCTGTCACCGTCACCTCTCCGATATGCTGCGTCTGTTGCAACTTCGATTCAGTCCTTGCCGAATCGGGCACCGTGTTTTGGGAATAGGCTGAGGGAATCGCCGTCATCAGCACTCCTAAGACCAATCCGCTTTTCTTGCTTATCTTCATTTTTCTGATTGAAAAATCTGTCCCTTCGACTGTCTGTATCTGTAAAAGAATCCATGTCGCAGGGACTCCGTTATACGTTAATTATCGTCTTTATTCGATTGCAAAGGTAAGCTCTGAGTATTTCGTTGTCTTTGCTTTAAGGTGACATTGACCGTACATAAATAAGACAGCGTCGAAACTCATATTACAATGAAAATACAGCCTCAAGAAACGAAAACACCCACCTGCCAGCTGAAATCCGCTGACAGGTGGGTGGGAATTTGTTGTTGGTTATGATATCTTTATTTCTTCTTCATCTGGACTTGCATTTTGCCGATGAAGATACCGTTCTTGCCGTTCTGGTCTACGGGCACGGGCTTGCCGTCAAGATTCTTCACATAGCGCAGTTGTTTGAAGTAGGTGTGACTATGTCCACCGAGCACCAGGTCAATGCCACGGGTGTGGCTGATGACCTCCTGGTCGCCCATGCCTTTCTCTTCCCAGCCGAGATGGGAAATCAATATCACGAGGTCGCAATGCTTGGACTTCAGCAAATCTGCCATGCGTTGTGCCGTCGAAACGGGGTCGAGATACTGCACGCCTTGGCACTTGTTCTCGTCAACGAGGCCTGCTAACTGCGGATCAAGAGCAAAGACACCAATCTTCATTCCCTTCCGCTTTAGAATGACATAGGGCTTCACCAGCTTCGAAAGTTCCGAACCGGAAGGAAAGACATAGTTGGAGCAGACTATGGGGAAATTAAGCTTAGCAAAGAGGCGAGCCATGTTGTCGAGTCCGAAGTCGAACTCATGATTCCCTATCGTACCGGCATCATAGTGCATCTGATTCATCAGTCCGGCCTCCACATCACCCTTGAACAGTGTGTAGTAAGGCGAACCTTGCGAAAAGTCTCCGCTGTCGAAAAGCAACAGACCGGGGTCCTTTTCGCGTTCCTCCTTCAGCATAGCAATACGTCTCAGAAATCCGCCACGGCCAGCCACGAGCGTGTCAACGAGATTATCACTCAGCGGAAGAATGCACGAGTGGGTATCATTGGTATGTAAAATGGTAAGTTGCTTTTGGGCAGACACAGATAGACAGCCCAACAGGAGCAACAATATGAGGAAAGATTTTGCTTTCATAATTATAGGTTCTTTGTTTGTTGTTTACTCTACCGTGATTCTACCCTCCACACGGGCATCCACCTTTTCACCCTTGGCGGCCTTGGCACGGAAATAGTTACAAATAATGTAGCGCACGTTGTTCTCTTCATTCTGCGGCGACACCACCTGCGTCTTTTGCTTAAAAGCGTCCAAATGGTCGTTGCCTTGTGCCAGATAGTCGAGTGTGGCAATGCGGTAAGAGGCAGCGGGGTCGATGGACTTGCCGTTGAGCTTGGCGCTGAGCAACTTGCCGTCACGCGAGATGGTGAGTTTCACTCCCTTGCTGACACCTTCGCCTCCCACAGCTGCCATATCGCTGAAAAGCTGGAGCACCTGACTGCCCGACAGAGTGAGAAAACAGATTTTATTTTCAAAAGGTGCCACATCGAGCACGTCTCCGAAGGTGACCTTGCCCTGTGTGAAAGCCGCACGGATACCGCCCATGTTATATACGGCAAAATCGGGATGCTCGCCAAAATCCTTTCCTCCCCACACGAGAATGTCGGCAAGGAGATTAGATAGGTCGCTCTCTGGTCGGTGGGCTGCCATGTAGTGCGCCGTCTCGCCCACGACAGGTCCCATAATGGAGTCCACCTTGTGTTTATAGGGCGCAAGGAAGGCCGCGGCCTGCTCGTCAGGTCGGGCGTCATAGCGCTGATCTATGAGAATGCGCGAGCGCTGTATACCCGTCATCTCATAGTGCGAGGCGCAGGAATTGACTGCCAAAAGACCGATTGAGGCCAGCAGTCCCACGATTTTCTTGTTTTTCATATTATTTACGGTTGATGATTACTGTTTCTGAAATTGTTAAGCACATACTGCCTATCAGCGATGCAGTCGTCCAAGGATTTTCACCTTTCCGTTCCTCGAGAGATCTCCGGGATTGCTGCCATCCGCACCCTCAGGGACTGTCAATCCCGCGCGGCTGTAATAATCTTTCCAATAGGAAATAATCTTCCCCGAACGGTCGTGGAACGACATAGGAATGGGATTGAAAATCCGGTGACCGGAAACGTCCACGTAGCTCTTCTGCACCAGTTCACTGCAATAGAAAGCCTTATCGTCTGGCATGAAATAGAAATCGTAAGGCTTGCCCAACTGCCGGGCGGCATTGGCTATTGAGGCCGGAATGTCCACGGAACAAGTCACCCGTCCCACGAGTACGGTGGGGACACCCTCGTGTGAGTTGTGAAGCAGAAAAGAGTCAAGCGGAGTGAACACCACTCCTTTGTGCACAGCTTCAAGTACCGTCAAGTTGCCAGTCTCGCCACTGTCGCGCACGGCAATGCCAACATGGTCTACGGCAGCACCCTCCCAGCCTTCCGTGACTTCGGTGATGGCATTCGGCTCTGTACTGTAAACAAACAGAAGGTCACCGCTATGAAGTGAATCCACAGCGAAGTCCTGTGCCGACAAAGCAAGCACGGACACCAAAATGAGAAAGAGGGAAAAACACGTTCTTTTCATGCTGCAAAATTAAACATTTTGCCTTAAAAAGGAGATGGAAAAGGATAAAAAGCCGGAAAATAGAATCGAGACAAAAAAAAGAAGGCACAAATCTTTGCCGACTCAAAGAAAAGCCGTAACTTTGCACCGCTTTTCGGCGTAACCGCTGGCTGAGGAAGGGTCTCATGCCATGTTGCGTGGGAACGACAAACAATATTTAATTATAAAATCACAATGGATTTAATTAAAGTTGCTGAGGAAGCATTTGCAACCGGCAAGAAGTATCCCGAGTTCAAATCGGGTGACACTGTAACTGTCGCTTACAAAATCGTCGAGGGTTCTAAGGAGCGTATCCAGCTCTTCCGTGGCGTAGTTATCAAGATTAGCGGCCACGGTGATAAGAAGCGCTTCACCGTTCGTAAGATGTCCGGTACCGTGGGTGTAGAGCGTATCTTCCCTATCGAGTCGCCTAACATCGACCACATTGAGGTGAATAAGCGTGGTAAAGTACGTCGCGCCAAGCTTTACTATCTGCGCGACCTTACTGGTAAGGCAGCCCGCATCAAGGAGAAGCGTACCGTTACCACTGAGGAATAATCACCTCTGCAGCCAGCTCCTTTCGAAAAAGGAACCTACAGCAAAGAAACAAATAGGAGATAAGCACCACATCGGGGCTTACCTCCTATTTTTGTTTTTGTCCATGAGTTCTAATTTGTCATGAATTATAATTCACAGACGCGTCAGTGTCTCCATGAAGAGTATCCTGCAAGTCTTTCCAACTTTGGAATCCGGCAAAAAGTGCCAGTCTGTCGAGGGTTTCCGGCGAAAGGCGACGTTTTCCCTTCAGCACTTCCCATATTCTTTTCAGTGACTTCGGTGTGAGGTTCACGTGATGATGTCTCAACAGAATTGAGTAATGCTCAAAGTTGGGTATAATTTCTTTCGACTTTCTAATTGCTTTCCCTGCCTCATAGAGAAAAATTCTTAAATCCCTTTTCATTTCTTTCTTACTTCTCAAAATCATAAAATACTAATCGCTAACTGTTTGCAAACTTACAATTTTTTCTTCAATAACGAACGTACAAATCTTTATTTTTTTTCTTATTTCTGTGAATTTTTGATATTCCTTTATTTCATGTTGCCGGCCTTGTGTCGGCCATGCCCGACATAACATACAACAAAATTTCATACTCATCCCTGTCCCGCTGAAAAAAATATTCCGTTTCACACCACATTCTCCCATCTTTTCGTTATCTTTGCACCACCACACATAAAGCATTGGTTCATGAAAGAATTAGCTCTAAAGTACGGATGCAATCCGAACCAGAAGCCGTCCCGCATCTTCATGGAGAACGGCGAACTCCCCATCAAAGTCATTAACGGCCGACCCGGCTACATCAACTTCCTTGATGCCCTCAACAGTTGGCAACTCGTCAAGGAACTGAAAGCCGCCACAGGTATTCCGGCCGCAGCCTCCTTCAAACACGTCAGTCCGGCAGGAGCCGCCATCGGTCTTCCGCTGAGCGACACGCTGAAGAAGATTTATTTTGTCGACGATGTAAAGATTCCACTCTCGCCACTAGCCTGCGCCTACGCCCGCGCCCGCGGTGCTGACCGCATGTGCTCTTACGGTGACTTCGTGGCACTGAGTGACGTCTGCGACGAGGCCACTGCTACCCTCATTAAGCGTGAGGTGAGCGACGGAGTCATAGCTCCCGGCTATACGCCTGAGGCCATTGAGATTCTCAAGCAAAAGCGCAAAGGATCTTACAACATCATCGAAATTGACCCCGACTACCGTCCTGCTCCTATCGAGCGCAAGCAGGTCTTCGGCGTCACTTTCGAACAGCAACGCAATGAGGTTCGCCTCGACGACCCTGCTCTCTTCGAAGATGTGCCTACCAAGAACAAGACATTCACTCCGGAAGCCAAGCGCGATCTTATTATCTCGCTCATCACTCTGAAATACACCCAGAGCAATTCCGTGTGCTATGTCAAGGACGGACAAGCCATCGGCATCGGCGCTGGTCAGCAGAGTCGAATCCACTGCACCCGTCTGGCCGGTAACAAGGCCGACACATGGTGGCTGCGTCAGTGCCCCAAGGTGATGAATCTGCCCTTTAAACAAGGTATCAGACGCGCCGACCGCGACAACACCATCGATGTATATATCTCCGAAGAGCACGACGATGTATTGCGCGAAGGCACCTGGCAGCAGTTCTTCACAGAAAAGCCCGAAGTGCTCACCATGGAGGAGAAAAAGGTCTGGATTGCCCAGAACAAGGGTGTTTGTCTCGGATCGGACGCTTTCTTCCCCTTTGGCGACAACATCGAGAGAGCCCACAAGAGCGGTGTAGAATACATAGCTCAGGCCGGCGGCAGTATCCGTGACGACAATGTCATCGAGACCTGCGACAAGTACGGCATAGCCATGGCGATGACCCACGTACGCTTGTTCCATCACTAACAGATAACAGGATAGTTTCTTATTATGGACGATTTTGATCAAATCTTGGAAAACGGCATTGTCTTTAAAGGAGCTCCCAAAGGCAAGAAAGAAGACCCGAACAAGGTGAAGACCAAAGCCAAGAAGAAAAAATACATTACGGGAGCCCATGGTTCCGGCTCGGCAAGGCAGAAAGCCAAATACCGGGAACAAAGAGCCAACAGACCATCACAGCACCGCAAGGGCCGATGATTAATATGATACTTACAGAAGGCAGCCGATCGCACAATAAACGATTCGACTGCCTTCTTTTTTGCTTATAGGGCTTCTGAAATAAATTTACGCCCTCTGTCGGCGGGCGTAAGTTTCATTGCCGGTGGAATTTCTTATTCACGGATGAAGCTGTTTTCAGGTTTCATTTGCTGCTTTTTCTGACGCTTCCCGATTTCGTCAAAGTCAGCGTGTGGACTTGCAATCGTTTGTTGGTGTGGTTGAAGAGCAAGTTGGGGTTGATGCGGTGGCCTTTGAAATGCACTTCGAAGTGAAGATGAGCGGTGGTGGCGCGGCCCGTTCGGCCCGTCAGTCCAATCACCGTACCAGCCTTGACATGCTGTCCTTTCTTTACGAAGTTCTTGGATTGGTGACTATAAAGCGTCTCGAAACCATAAGCGTGGCGGATGACGATGCAGTTGCCATAGCCATAATAGGGTCCTGAACGTGTCACGACTCCGTCAAAGGCTGCCACAATCTCGTCGTTGGGATGAGTCTTGATGTCTACGCCACCGTGGTGACGTCGGCCTCCGTAGGGACTGATGACATGGCTGCCGGCCAGAGGATATGCCCAGTGAGACTGCTCCAACTTGCTGAGGTCCAGTTTGAAAGTATTGCTGTTCTCAAAAGGATTTTCATCCTCTATGTCCGGGTCGAGCGTAGTTCCCCGATTCTTCCGGCTCTCTATCACACTGATGTCTACACGACTGCCCGAACGGCTGAAACGCACTATCTGGCGACGCAGTCGGTGGCTCGACACTTCCAGGAGCGTAGCGGGGTTGATTCGGTCACCGTTAACCATCACTGCAAACAGGCACGACACCTTGTCGCCCACACCTCCCACGATGGCAACAGTCTGACCCGCACGGACCCGGTCTCCGACCTTCACCAGGTTCTGGGCATTATGCGCATAGAGCGTCTCCAGTCCGTTGTCATGGCGGACAACGATGACATTGCCATAATTCGGGTGCTTGCGTGAAAGTCTCACGGTGCCGCTGAACATGGCTTTCACAGCATCGCCTTTCGTCGTGACGATTTCCAGCCAATGTGAACCCGCTAAACTGGCCTTGCCGACGGGAAGTGGAAAGGAATAATCAGACTCGTGCAGCTCGCCGAAGTTCACCTCGAAGCTATTGCCACGAGCGAACAGTCCTGGAGTAGCGATGCTGATTTGCTGCTGTTCAGCATCGCTGAACTTCTTTTGTTGAGCATTAGTGGTCAGGCTCGTCAGCAAAAGCAGGAGAAAGGTAAAAGAGATTAGGATTTTTCTTTTCATAGATTTGAGAGAGTCGGAAAAAGATGGAAGAGGAACTGCTACTTCAACAGTGCAGCGGTGAAAATGCGGCCCGACTGCTGTCCCAGCCGACGGGCAGAAAAGAAATCGTCTACGCTGTCCCAGGTGCAGATACCGCTCTGATGGATGTTTCTGGCCTGGAGTCCTGCCTGACGGAGCTGCAACTCATTGCAGAGCGGCAGGTTGAGGTGCCACTTGGCGTAATGTCTGGCAATGGCATTCATATCGTAACCGGCTTCGGCGAACTGGTCGTAGACCTCCTGACCCACTTCGAAGTTCTTGAGAGAGATGCCCGGACCAACGACGGCAAGCAGTTCCTCAGGCAGCGAACCGAAATGGAGTGCCATCTCTCCAACTGCCTTTCGGGAGATGCCGCAGAGCGTACCCCGCCATCCTGCGTGAACAGCGGCCACGGCGTTACGGGTCGGGTCGAACAGCAGCACCGGAATACAATCGGCTGTAGAGACGCCTACACAGAGTCCCTTTTCCTTGGTCATCACACAGTCGACACCCTCCAGACGGGCATGGCGATCCGCTTCGGGAAGGCTGAGAAGTGACTTGTCCACCACCCGGCACTCTACGCCATGTACCTGATGGGGCATGACAATGCACATCGAGGCAATACCCAGCTCTTGTGCGAGAGCCTCCCGGTTAGCGGCGATGTGTGCCTCGTCGTCCCCACAATACTCGTTGATGTTAAATTCGCCAAAGGTTCCCTGGCTCACTCCGCCATGTCGGGTGGTGGAGAAGGCTGTCACGCCGGGAAAATAAGAATAAGTGAGTAGTTTCGGTTTCATAGTTTTATCTTTTCCAACTGGCACGATGGAAACTGAGGAGCCCGGAACCCTTGATGTTGCAGAAAGCCGGGGTGCCTGTCGGCGCCGCCGGCTTGTTACTACTCGGGTTCCACCTCGTCGTAATCCTCGAGGTCGATGATATCTTCGAGTTCGTCGTCAGCGACGTACTCTACGTCATCGTCGTCGACGCCCTCGTCGTGTTGTTCCTCCATGAATGCCTTCAGGTCTTTGTTACGATGCACAAGCGTATCTTGCGCCGTTATTTCCTGTAGTTTGTTGCTCTCGCTGTTCAGTTCTTCCCAAAGCAAATCCTTCAGGTCGTCAAGCCCGTAGCCGGAAACAGAGGAAATGAACACCACCGGCAGATCGTCGGGCAGTTCTTCCTTGAGCATCTCTATCAGTTCCTCGTCAAGCAGGTCACATTTCGTTACAGCCAGTACGCGGTGCTTGTCGAGCAGTTCAGGATTGAACTTCCGCAGCTCGTTGAGCAGCACTTCATAATCATTCTTGATATTGTCTGTGTCTCCCGGCACCATGAAAAGGAGCAGTGAGTTGCGCTCAATATGTCGCAGGAAACGCAGACCGAGTCCTTTGCCTTCGCTGGCACCCTCAATGATACCGGGAATGTCTGCCATCACGAACGATTTGTTGTCGCGATAACTCACAATTCCCAGTGAAGGCTCCAAGGTGGTGAAGGGATAGTTGGCAATCTTGGGCCGGGCACTCGACAGGGCGGAGAGCAGCGTAGACTTGCCCGCATTGGGGAATCCCACCAGTCCCACGTCAGCCAAGAGTTTGAGTTCGAGGATGATGGTCATCTCCTGCATCGGCTCACCGGGCTGGGCAAAGCGGGGTGCCTGACGGGTGGCTGTGCGGAATTGGAAGTTGCCCAATCCGCCGCGTCCTCCCTTAAGTAACACTATCTCCTGTCCGTCGTAGGTTACGTCGCAGACATACTCACCGGTTTCCGCATTATAGACCACGGTGCCGCAGGGAACGTCGATATACACGTCCTTTCCATCCGTGCCGTGACACTTGTCACGTCCGCCGTCGCCGCCGTTCTCTGCGAACACGTGGCGCTGATATTTTAGATGGAGCAGGGTCCAGTAGTTGTGGTTGCCCCGCAGAATCACGCTGCCGCCCTTGCCGCCGTCACCGCCGTCGGGACCACCGTTAGGCTGGTATTTCACATGGCGCAGGTGCATGGAGCCACGACCGCCCTTGCCCGAGCGGCAATGAATCTTCACGTAGTCTATGAAATTGGATTCCATGATGTCAACACTGTTTATAGAATAATGAAAAAGCCGAACCTGCGGCCCGTCACCTTGCGGCACAGGCACGTCGGTCCGGCGTTGGATGTTCAGAAATTTAAAGGTTGTCAATCACCTTGCAGATGTCGCCGAAGATACGGTCGAGATCGCCGAGGCCATTGATATGATGATGGATGCCCTCCTTCTTGTACCAGTCGATAAGGGGAGCTGTCTGGTTGTGATATACGGTGAGACGCTTCTTGATTGTCTCCTCGTTGTCGTCGCTGCGTCCGCTCTGCTTACCACGGAGGATGAGGCGCTTCATGAGTTCGTCCTCAGGCACATCGAGTTCAATCATGGCAGCCACCTTGTGTCCGCGCTCGGCGAGCATCTTCTTCAGTGCCTCAGCCTGCGGGATGGTGCGGGGGAAGCCATCGAAGATGACGCCCTTGTGGTCCTTGCCGAAGCTGTCATAAACGCTTGCCAGGATGTTTACCATCAGATCATCGGGGATGAGCTGACCCTGGTCGATATAGCTTTTGGCAGTCTTGCCCAACTCTGTTCCGTTCTTGATTTCATTGCGCAGCACGTCACCGGTGGAGATGTGCTCAAAGCCATACTTGGCAATCATCTTGTCGCTCTGTGTGCCCTTGCCTGAACCAGGGGCACCGAAAATTACGATATTCTTCATTGTTATGATTATTGATAAAAGTCTCTTTGATAAAACTTTATAAAACGCTTTTCTTATAGGACGCATTTCTTATAGGGCGCGACACCTTTCCAAAGGACGCATCACAGTATCTTTTGATGGCGCATCGCAATATCGCATGAGCGC
>JBMNUW010000061.1:0-17507 GCA_050946475.1 Prevotella sp. | reverse complement strand
TCCTGATTGCCCTCCGGCGTATTTCCGAAAGGCGAGTGCAAAGGTAGCGCTTTTAAGGACACCCTCCAAACTTTTCGGCAAAAAAATTCAGCTTTTAAGCGAAATTTTCAGAATTGTTGACAGAAAAGAAATAGAAGGCGGGTATATACCATATTATATATAAAGCTCTGGTAATTTCAATGAAAAGCGTAAAGAAACAATAACAGCCGGTAAGCTCACGTCTCCGTCATACAAAATACATGATGAAACCTAAAACATAAACCTCATCCATGCCATCACTCCTATAAAAAAAGCTAAGAATTGATAGTAAATTTTGGAAGTGAAGAAAATATATATAATTTTGCTCCATGTATGGGTATACTATTTATTGTCCCCACTCCAGTGGGCAACTTGGAGGACATGACACTGCGAGCAATCCGTGTACTGAAAGAGTCTGACCTAGTGCTGGCCGAAGACACGCGTACTTCCAGTGTTCTTCTCAAGCATTTCGACATTCATAACCACTTGATGTCTCACCATAAATTCAACGAGCACGGTACAACTGCAGGAATCGTGGAGAGACTAAAGGCTGGTCAGAATATTGCTCTCATCAGCGATGCCGGTACTCCTGGGGTGAGTGATCCTGGGTTCTTCCTCGTACGAGAGGCTGTCAAAGAAGGAATCATTGTGCAGACATTGCCTGGCGCCACAGCCTGCATTCCGGCTTTGGTTTCTTCGGGACTGCCCTGCGACCGCTTCTGTTTTGAGGGCTTCCTGCCACAAAAGAAAGGACGGCAATCTTTTCTTTCAGCACTCGTTAACGAGACGCGCACCATGGTGTTCTACGAATCACCCTACCGTTTACTGAAAACTCTTCAACAGTTTGCAGAGGTGTTTGGTGGAGAACGGAAAGTGAGCGTGGCAAGAGAAATATCCAAAGTCCATGAAGAGCACGTCAGAGGAACACTTGTTGAAGTAATAGACCATTTCCAACAGACACCCCCAAAAGGTGAAATCGTCATCGTACTCGAAGGAAAAACTAAAGACAAGAAAAACAGCGAGAAATCATACAGGACAGGAAACGAAACCGAGCCTATCCAATAAATGTTTCATCATTAAAACCAGACAATATGAAAAAGTATTTTGTAATTGCCTTAGCAGCAATGGCATTTGCTGTAACAGGTTGTCAAAAGAAAGGGTCCCCGTCCGAACAGGCTCTCATTCAACAGCGAGACTCTCTCAATAGCATTATCGCTCAACGAGACAATGATCTGAACGAAATGATGGGAACTCTCAATGAAATCCAAGAGGGATTCCGCCAAATTAACGAGGCAGAAAACCGTGTGAGCATTGTGAAGGACGGCGAGGGAGCCAACAAGGCCCAACAAATCAGGGAGAATATTAAGTTCATCTCCACCAAGATGCAGGAAAACAGAGAGTTAATCAAGAAACTGCAGTCTCAGTTGGCCAAGAGCAAGATGAAGGGAACCGAACTCTCCAAGACCATTGAAAATCTCACAAAGCAACTTGACGAGAAAGAGCAGCAGCTCCAGCAGCTACGTGCAGAGCTCGATGCCAAGAACATCCATATCATGGAGCTTGACGAGACCATCAACAACCTCAACACCGATGTGGCTAACCAGAAGAGCGATATCGCGTCTAAGGCTCAGACCATCAGCAATCAGGACAAGCAACTTAACACCGCATGGTATGTATTCGGCACGAAGAAGGAGCTGAAGGAACAGCAGATTCTTGTTAGCGGAAAAGTGCTGCAGGGTAATTATAACAAAAATTATTTCACGAAAATAGATATCCGGCAGAAGAAAGAAATCAAACTTTACAGCAAATCTGCTAAGTTGCTCACCTCACATCCTGCAAGTAGTTACACGCTGAAACAGGATGCCAACAAACAGTATGTGCTTTATATCAACAATCCACAACTGTTCTGGAGCACAAGCAAATATCTGGTAATTCAGGTGAAATAACTCAAGACCTACAAAATATTATTATTACCATAACAAACAATCTCCCTGCTACCCGACATTGGGTGGCAGGGATTTTTTTACCACATTCATTATACCCTGGAATGTTTAAGGCATGTATCAAAAGTAAGTAACCTCGAACTCTAATATCACCATCATTTTATGAAATAGAAAAGTCTTGAACTTTCAAGAATTTCATCGTTAGATTCTACTTCAACTGTCTGGCAAGGACACCTCCCCCACTTTCATCAGCCTCTAAAAATACCAGCCTTACAGGCAGACAAGACAAAACGGGAAATATAGACAACGGCAAATACAAGCGTTATCTTCACAAAAGAAAATTCTCAAACCCGAGATACATAAACAGGGCGCTGCAAAATTTTGCAGCGCCCTGTTTATCTTTTTATTAATAAATTCAGAATGCACTATTATTTGTAAACCACGAAAGTCTTCGCGGGAACTGTAACATTCAGTACATTGCCCTCTGCAGTCACCTGTTGCTCTGAAGGCACTACGTTGTTGGGATTGTCAATAGAATTGGTGGCATGCATATCATCACTGTGGAGACTGACGGCAGTGAACTGGCCAAGATTCTTGGCACCCTTGAAGCGAATTGCCAACTGCTGCGGCTTGTCACTGGTGTTAGCCACCTTCACGATATAGCCCTTGGTGGCCTTGTTGTACACGGCGGAAGCATAGAGACCGTCAGCGCCCTCTACAGGCTTACCGTTCTCTGTAAGCCGAAGCATATTGGTGCCGCGGTTCGTTCCATAAAGCATCTGCACATACCAGTTGATAGACCGCACACTCTTCAAATTGTCGAACCAGATGAGGTCCGGACGCCACTGCCAGCCTTCCACATGAGCAAAGAGAGGAGCATAAGTAGCCTGATAAACCACATCGGCATTGCGCTCGAGTCCAGTCATGAAGGCGGCCTCGCAGAGTGCAGCCTCAAAATTATTCATTGCCACAGTAGGTTTGTCACCCGCATCCTTCACATGGCAAGCATATTCGCCGGCGAAGACCTTGGGACCCTTGCGGGGATAGTTGTCATAGCGACCGGCACTTTTCAAGAACCAGTCGGGAGCCATGTAATAGTGCTCATCCACGAGGTCAACGCCGATACGACGCATCTCCTTCCAGCCATAGTCGAACTTGTCGCCGCTGGCAGAGGGACCTGACGTACCACAAATCTTGATGTCGGGATATTTAGCACGTATTTGTTTGACAAATTTTTCCAGACGCTCTGGATAGAGCTTTCCCCATTGCTCGTTGCCGATTCCAATCTGTTTGAGATGGAATGGCTCTGGATGACCCATGTCAGCACGCAACTTTCCCCATTTGGTTGATGTTGAGCCGTTGGCAAACTCGATAAGGTCGAGAGCATCGTCGATATAGGGCTGCAGGTCGTCGAGTGCTACATGTGCATTGGGATCATCGTCCTTGTTCTGGAACTGACAAGCCAGTCCGCAGGAGAGGACGGGCAGAGGTTCTGCACCTATCTTTTCACTGAGCAGGAAGAACTCGTAGAAGCCCAGTCCGTAAGTCTGATAATAGTTGGGAAAGAGACGATGAGGGAAGGTGTAGTTCCAGCGGTTCTCATTGAGCGGACGATTTTCTACAGGTCCGACACTGTTCTTCCACTGATAACGCGTGGTAAGATTGGTGCCCTCCACGATGCAACCACCGGGAAAGCGGAAGATACCGGGATGCAAGTCCTCGAGGTCCTTCACGAGGTCGGCACGCAGCCCGTGCCAGTTGTCTTCAGGAAAGAGGCTGATATGATCGAGGTCCACGCCTTCGTTGCCTTCAAGGAAAATACGCATCAGTCCCTTCTGTACCGTCTTATTGGAAGTAAGAGTAGCAGAGAACTTCTTCCAGCGATTGTTGTCAATCGTAATGACCTGACGGTCAACAACAACGTCTTGGTCGTCTACTAATTCCACACGGATTTTTGCCTGCTTGCCATTGAGCAGATGCAGACGGCCATAGACAGAGAAGTCGTACTTCATGCCATTCTTGAGCCCCATGCCGAAGAATCCGCGATTTTCCACACCCGACACCTTATCCGAATGTCCGGCACTCTCGATTGTGACATAATGGGGATTACGACTGAAAGCGGGGTCTTTTTCATTGACGCTCACGTTACCAAAGGTGTTCCACCCCATCAGCGACTGGGGGAACTCGAAGGAGCGGTTCTCCACCATCTCGGCATAGAGACCTCCGTCAGCTCCGAAGTTGATATCCTCGAAGAAAATGCCGTACATAGTGGACTGAATAGGCGCACCGGGCTTTGTATCCACGGTGAACTGATGCTGGGCTTGCGCGGGCAACGCACAAAGTGCTGCCAGAGCAAGTCCGGCAAGAGATTTGAATCGTTTCATTTGTTTTTGTGAATTAGCAAGTTATGATTTTAAGCTTCATATTATTTTGCAAGGTAAGCAGTCTGGCAGTCAGAGTGGGAACTGCCAGAACTGTTGATTATTTTACGACAGGCAGGAAATGCAGTTCCAGTGTCTTTCCATCGTACTTGATGAGTTTCGCAGAAGCCTTTGTGGTAGGACTGACTGTAAACTCACGGTCGCATACAACTTCTACGCCTCTGCCATTAGCGTTGGTCTGTTTCAACCAAAGAACACCCGGACGCCTTTCTTTCATATTCGTAAGCTGTTCATCACCATCAAAACCTTTGGCAAGACAGGCTGATTGAGAAAGTGCGCTGGCCATGGCAAGGAGTATATCCTGATTGCCGCCCGATACTTTCACTGTGAGAACACCACTGGGAGCTATAAAATAGTCCCATGTGTACTGCACTCCGTCTATTTTGATGACTGCATTCGCCTTGGTACCGGAATTCTTGTTAGGCTTCTGAGCGGTAAAGCTAACCAGCTCATGACGTGCATTGGGCATCAAAGCGCCACCGCTTGAAATGACAGAAATACCGCCGAGAGTGTACGACTGAATCATACCCGTATGCTTATCAAACTGAATGCTATAAGGGGTATCCCACACGGAAAAAATGTCATTGTCTTCTTTCTTCTTGGGCTTGGGCTTCGCCACGGCAGCCATGGCAAGTTTTTCTCCATTACGTATTTCTCCCTTGAAATCAAATTTCGATTCGGGAAGATACGCATAGGCATCGGGCAGCACACGACGGTTGGCGTCAAGGAAAGGAAGTGTGGTCTCTGGAGTGTCGCTCACCACATCAAGCCCGTTGGACTGTGCCAGACGAATAAATTGCGGGTCTGTGGCAGGCTTGGAATAGGTCACGGCACCGAATCCCATTTTTTTCATCATGTCAATGTCGGACTGCATGAGTTGCGGAGAGTCCATCACACCTGGGTCCGGCTCAAAACTTCTTCTGTCAGCTACACGGCTCCGTCCCGCCTTGACAGGCACATATTCCGGAGCGGGATTTCCATCCGAATTCAAGGCATAGAGATAGCACGGCGAGACGATACCACTGTGACCTTGTCGCTCATTCTGATTATCAGCCGACTGCCAGCGTGGCATGGTAATGACAAAGAGATTGCGAGCGTTGCGATTAGGCTTGAGAAAGTTCGTGATTTCAAACTCCGTCTGAGCTTTATCGGAGGCAGTCTGTCCTATTTCCTTGCCATTCATGTAGACATGTGCCACAGTCGTTGCGTTGCCTACATGGAGAAAGACGCGACGTCCGGCAAATGTTTCCGGCATCTTAATCCATCCTCGATAAACACCCCAGCAGTTTGTTTTCCATAACTTGGAAGGAACTTTCCATTGTGCGGGTATGGACTGGAAGCCCCACTGTGAATCATTGTAAGAAGGCAACTGCACATTCCTCGGCATGGACTTTTGGGAGGGGAAGAATTTGAACAACCATTTCTCGTCCAGAGAGATAGTGTCGCCCACTGCGGCGGAAGCACCCATCGAAACCGTTGTCAAAGCAACGGCTAAAACTGATTTCCAATTCATTTATGTAGTAAAAATAAAATAAGTATCGCCTTGTATGATTTATGCAACTCCGCAACTTCGGAAACTTGTTTCCTGTGACACAAAGGCAGGACACACCATAAGAATCATGTCGTGCCCTGCCCGTTAAATCTTAGGAATTACCGATGACTTGTCAAACTCGTTATCGGTGACAGTACAAAGCTGAAACTGTAGTCACCATAGCGAAGCTGATGCTGCTTCAGCGGCCATGCGCCCCAGGAGTTCTGTCCGCCCACACCGAACATTTCACTGTCAATGCAGAGCTCGGTGAACTTCGAGCGGGGTACCTGGTAACTGTGACGCTGGTCCTTCTCGTCGCCCTCGTCAAGGTCAGCGATGTTGTAGTGCAGTGCACCGGCATAGAACAGTTGACAAGTCGAATTATCCGTCAACACTCTGGTAATTTCCAGTCCCACACCGTTCTTGTCGGTCTGCTGCCACCAGCGCATGTCGCTCTTGGTGCCGCACTCCTGCGGACGGATGTAGGGATAGAACTGCTGGTCGGCGGTCTGACGGTAGATGCCCACGAGCTGCGACTCCTTGCGGTCGATGTAGTTTTCAATGGGTCCGCGGCCGTAGTATTCGCTCTGGTCCATATTGTAAGGCATATCCATCACGATACCCACGCGGAAGGGAGGAGCCACCTGGGCACCTGGCGTGGTCTTCAGCGAACCGCTCACGGTCAGCCTTCCGTCCTCCATGAGGGTGTAGGTCATGGTCAGCGTGGACTTCACCTCCGGCATGTCGTAAATCGCAGTGATGATATAATTGGTAAACTTATTGTTCTGCACTTCCGCTTTCTGCTTCTTCCAAGTGAGGCTCTTGAGATTCATCACAGGATTGCGCCATGCCTTGAATTTCTTCTGCAGGTTGGCTCCCATGTCGTTGTCGGTCACAGCACGCCAGAAGTTGGGACGCAACGTGCCTCCCTCACCGAGATGGTTCACGCCGTTGACAGTGTATTGGGAGAGGAGACCCGTAGTGCGGTCGAAAGCTATCTGCACGACATCGTTGGTGAACGAGAGTTTCGGGTCCTTGTTCTTGCTCACCTTCATCTTGCCGAAATCGCCATTAGTCATTGCATTCTCCTGCACTTCCACAACATTCACTTTCAACTGGCGATAGGCCACGGTCTGTCCGGCGCTCATCAGCGGCTCGGCGGTCTTCAGCTTGAAGGCGATGTTCAGCAAAAGCTCTCCATCCTGAGGCAACTGATAGTTGAGCTTATAGGTCTTGCGTTGCTGTGGCTGCACGTCGAGCTGGTCAATCTTTCCGCTCTGAACGGGCTTACCGTTCTGCAGAAGTGTCCACTCCATGCGATAGTTAGAGAGGTCGCGGAAGAAATACTCATTATAGACGGAGACCTTTCCGGCCTTCAAGTCAACAGGCTCAGCCCAGATGTCCTGATACTCGTATGCCACTTCGTAAGCATGCGGATTGAGCTGACGGTCGGGACCGATAATACCGTTGCAGTTGAAGTTGTTGTCCGAAGCATCCTTTTTGTTATAGTCGCCGCCGTAGGTATATTGTGGTGTCATGCCGCCCGTTCCCGGTTCATATTTTGCCGAGATGGCGTCATAGTCTGCCACGGTGCGGCTGGCTTTGAAGTCGGGTGTGCGGTGCAGGGCCTGATCTACGAAATCCCAGATATAGCCACCCTGGTATTTAGGATACTTGCGAACCAAATCCCAGTATTCCTTCAGCCCGCCGGAAGAATTGCCCATCGTGTGGTTGTACTCGCACTGGATAAGGGGCTTGGTGTACTGCGGGTCCTTGGCGTATTTTTCACAGTCAGCTACAGAATAATACATCGGGCAGAAAATCTCGGTGTTGGCACCCGTCTTGCCGGCCCGTTCCCAATGGATGGGACGACTCTGGTCCACGCTCTTAATCCACTGGAAAGCCTGTGTGAAGTTGGGACCGTCAACAGTTTCGTTGCCTAAACTCCATACGATGATACTTGGATGATTAAACTGCGAAGACACGTTGTGCTGGTTGCGTTCCAGTATCTGCTTGGCAAAAGCGGGCTTTTTAGCCTCCGAGTCATCATCATAGCCAAATCCATGGCTCTCCTGATTAGCCTCGGCTGTGACATAGAGTCCGTACTCGTCGCAAAGGTCATACCAACGAGGGTCGTCACTGTAGTGACAGGTGCGCACGGCGTTGATATTGAGACGTTTCATAATCTTGATGTCCTGTATCATGCGTTCCACAGTGACCACATAACCGCCGTCGGGATCCATCTCGTGGCGGTCGGCGCCCTTGATGAGCACGGGCTGACCGTTGACCAGCAACTGTGAATTCTTGATTTCCACCTTGCGGAAGCCCACCTTCTGAGGAATGACCTCCACAACATTGCCCCTGCTATCCTTGACGATGGCAAGCAATGTATATAAATAAGGTGTCTCTGCCGTCCACGTCTTCACGTTGCGAATCATGAAGCGTGCAGAGCCATTGGTCATATTGCGGAAATTACCGGTGGTTTTGCCCACAAGCAGATTGTTTTCGTTGTAAAGCTGGAATTCGATGACGGGATGTCCTTTCACATCAACGTTAATCATCAGCTCTCCATCCTGATAGTTGTTCTCCAAATCGGGAGTGATGCGGATGTCACTCACCTGCACGCGCGGATTCTTGGAGTACAGGTAGCATTGACGGGCCACGCCGCTGAGACGCCAGAAATCCTGGTCCTCATCGAGCGAGCCGTCACACCAGCGGAACACCTGAAAGGCAATGAAATTCTTGCCCGGATGGAGATATTTGGTAATGTCAAATTCAGCTGCCTGCTTTGCATCCTCAGTGTATCCCACATATTGTCCATTGACAAAAAGATACATGTTAGAAGTGACAGAGCCAAAGTGGGCGATGACCTGTCGTCCGTTCCAAGAGGCAGGAATGTCTATCGTTCGACGGTAGGTGCCCACGTGATTGTCCTTTGTTGGTACCTTGAGCGGATTGTTCTTGTCGAACTGATAGCGCCACGCAAAACCGATGTTAAGATATTCAGGCTCGCCGTAGCCGTTCAGTTCCCAGCAGGCGGGAATATTAAGTGTTTTCCACGAGCTGTCGTCTAAATCTGTCTTATAAAAATCAGTGGGACGTTGGTCGGCATTGGCCACCCAAAGGAACTTCCATGGCCCTTCGAGCGAGAGATAGTTGGCCGACTTCGTGATATCGCCGCGTTTTGCAGCATTCTCATTCTCATAAGCGAAAAAGCTGGTATGTAGACCATACCTGTTCACTTGGTTCACTTGAAGGTCGTTCCATTCCGTCCATGTCGGCATGGATGTCTCGGCTTTCTTAACGGGCTGAGCGCTCTGGACTCCCAAAGAGAGAGCAAGAAACGCACCCAATAGCAAGGTCTTGTTCATCATACTGATTGTTAGTTATATAAGTTTCTACAAAGATACAGTTTTTCGACTATATTTCAACCAATTAGCCTTTATTTTTATTATTTATTGTATTTTCGACCATCTTTTGCTATTATTCAGCAAATTATTTTGGTCGATTTATAACAATAAAAGCATCTTCAGCAAGAAGAAACAGCGTCTTTAGCAAGGCGAAATAGCATCTTTAGCAAGGCGAAATAGCATCTTTAGCAAAGTGAAACAGCATCTTTAGCAAGGCGAAATAGCGTCTTTAGCAAGATGAAACAACATCTCTTACAAGGTAAAGGAGCTTTAATCTCAATATAATTCCGTATCATTTATAATTTGCCTCAACCGGCAATCGGTTGAGACCCACCTGGGGAACGATTGAGACCCACCTGGGACAAGAATGAGACCCACGTGGGGAACGATCGTGTCTCAGCCGGGGAAAGATCTTGTCCCACCTGGGGCTCAATCGTGCCTCGGCTGGGGGACTACGTGATTTAACGTCTTAGACATTGACTTAAAGCATTATTCTGAGCTATTATCTATAATCAAATTCCTCCTTTTGTTCCTATAAATTATCCTTTTGCTTCTGCAACTTCTTATTGTGTTCCTGCAAATTCTTCTTGTGTTCCTGCAAATTACCCTTTAGCTTCTACAAAAAAACACCCCGGTCCTTGTTCCTTTACACTGAGTGGAACATAAATTCCACGGAATCTTTCGGATACAAAGACCGGGGCACCATTGTTTTATCGTGCCAGCATTCTGTAGTATTCACACGCAGCTAACAAGAACGCACCGACACCAAAAGGAGCCTGAGAACTGGCGTCGACCACCTGACCGGGAATAGCTTTCTCGCCTATCGGTTGTACATAGCCCACGCTACCGTCATCTTGCAGGGCGGTTTCAGTGAGGTATCGCCAGGAACGGTCAATGACCTTCTTATATTGTCTGGCAGGAAGCAGACTGTTGTTCACTCCCCAAAGCAAGCCATAGGTGAAAAAGGCCGTACCCGAAGTCTCGGGACCCGGAGCCTGTGCGGGGTCCATCATGGAGCGGGTCCAGTAGCCCTTTTTCTGTTGCAGTCGGGCTACGGCTTCAGCCAGTCGCTGGAACTTCTTCACAAAGAAATCTCGGTGGACATAGTCGGCAGGCATGTCCTGCAACACCTTTGCAAGTCCGGCAAGCACCCATCCGTCGCCACGCGCCCAGAAGTCTTTTTTTCCTGCTGCTGTCTTGTGCTTGGGATAGACATACTTCCCGTCACGAAAGTAGAGTCCCGTCTCACGGTCGAGCATAATGGAGTCAGAGTAGAGCAGGTTTTCATAGAGCTTGTCCAGGTAGCGTCTGTCGCCGGTGAGCTTATACATTTTCGTCATCACGGGCATTACCATGTAGAGAGCGTCCGACCACCACCAATAGTCATTGGCGCTTGAATAAGCCTCATAGCCCATCACTTCCTTGGCGCGTCGCACCATGCGCTCGTTGTCGGGGTCCGCCTTTTCCTGCTGCGCCATCCAATAGAGATCGAGATAGGTCTGGAAGCATACTTGCCAGTCACCGAACAGCACATGCTGCTGTCCCTCTCCATAATGCTTGTAGAGCCACTTCTTAGGGTCCGGCTCTGTGGCCCCCATCCAGTGGTTGTACTCGGCCCACCGCAGACTGTAGCCTTTCCAGTCAAAATTGCCCTGTGCCTTCCGCACCTCCCCTGCGCTCAGTGTTTTCAGCACTTCCATGTTACCCGTGTGATAGGCGGCATTATCCCAGAAGGCTCTCACTTCGGCCTTGTGTTGTTGCTGCCAATAGTTGTTTACCTTGGCAATGACATCAACCACTTCGCTCTGCGTCCATTTCCCGGCCTGCATAGTGAGCACTACGGCAGTTAAGGAAACAAGTACGAATGCTCTTTTCACCGACTGAAAACAGATTTTTGTTCTTATATCTAATTTAAACATATCATTGTCTTTTATCTTACCATTTATCATGAGTCTCAATCTGATCTGCCCACCGGTGATCCTTCGGGAATTCCTTGCCTCCCCACGCCTTCACCTGCGTCCAGGGCTCTGCAGGAGCCGTCCAGAAAGGCGCGTCGGCAGGCAGTCCGAGGGGCATGAAGCAGAGGGAGCACATGTAGAGCGACCCGTTGTTGGTGTACCAGTCGGCAGTGTTGGGCTGCGAGCCGCAGAAACCGATGGTGAGATATCCGGCATCGTTATAATTGTTCTGATAGTCGAACATACGGTGCATCACCTTTGTAAGAGCTGCACGCACCTGTCCGTTGCTCAGGTCCTCGGGCAGTGTCCCGTACCATGCCATCAGTGCCAGAGGCTGCATGGCGGCGAGACGATAGGGTGTGGAACGTCCGATGACAGGGAAAGTGCCCTCAGGCGAGATGAACCGTTCCAAGACGAGAGAGAATTTCTGACAACGGCGCAGTTCCCGGTCGTAGTATTTCTGATAATCGAGTCGGGTATTCGCCTTAGCTTTCACCATATTTTCCAAAGTCTCCAAATACATGGGATGGAAAACATAGCTACTGTAATAGTCAAAGGCAAAGACGGGTCCGTCCGCATACCAACCGTCTCCGACATACCATTCCTCCACTTTGCGGCAGGCCATGTTCACGCGGAACTGGTCGTAAGGAGCCTTCACACGGGCCAGGAAGCTCTCAATCGTGGAAGAGAACAAGAGCCAGTTGGTATAAGGCGGGTCTATCTTGCGCAACTTGATAAACTCATGCACATACCTTGACTTGGTCACGCTGTCGAGCGGCATCCACAGTGCGTCGAAAGCCCTGGTAAAGCTCTCGGCGATATAGGCAGCATCAACAAGATTCTGACCACCTATGCCCCAGCAGAGGTAGTCGGGCGACTTGGGGTCCACTGCGTTCTTGTAGCTCTTGAGCGCCCACTCCCGGAGCTGTGCCCGCTGACGTCCTTCTGCGGTACCGTCGTCGGGAAGAGCGAGCCACGGTGCGATACCGGCCATAAGTCTGCCGAAGCACTCCATGTAGAGCACCTTACGGTTGCGGTTGTCGAACGAAGGACTGAATTCCGTCTTCATGTTCTTCTGCAGTTCACCCTTAGCCATGTTCTCCAATACGGGTTGCGCCATCTTGTAGGCTTGCTGGCACCAGTACTGGCGGTCGCTCATCGTCTCCCGCTTTCTGGCGTAGGAAACATCGGGCATACACAAGAAGAGAAAAAGAAGTAATACTGAAGTTTTAAAGAATTTGTTCATCTTTATTAATACTTAAAAGCCTCTTGGTATATTGTTTGTAATTATTAGTATCAAATAATATGCCAAGAGGCAATTTCTATGCCACTTTATTATTCATATCCATAATTTTGTTCCAAAGTTGCATCCTTGTTCAACTGAATTTCAGTTAACGGAATTGGAAGCAGTACATGGATATCAGGATCAAATCCTGTAGAAAGTTTGTTCTCCGGCACTTTGTCACCCTTATCGGAATACTTTTCCCAGCGCTCAGCCAGCGTCTGCGTTCTCACCAGCGTCATTCTCCGATTTTCTTCTCCGACAAGTTCACGCGCGCGTTCGTCCAAAATAAAATCCATATCTATCTGAGAAGCCTCAACATGTCCGGCTGTACTTAATCCTGTCTGTTCTCTGTAATTCTTGAAAGCACGGTCTCTCAAGACATTGATATCATCTGCAGCTCCTTGTTTATTGCCTTGCTGCATTCTTGCTTCAGCTCTGAGCAGATAAGCCTCGGCAAAACGCATTACCGGCCAGTCTTTTACCAGAGCATATCCGAAATCGTCAGTAGTATCATAGCCGCCCCATTTAGTGCAATATGGATAATATACATTGAGGGAATCGCCTCGACGTGGTATAACTTCATCACCTGTTTTTACAGTAACGTTCTTCACGCCATTGTCCTTATCAACTCTGAATCCGTCAGCATCCACTCCAAAGGTCTCCGAATAGTTTGGCCGATTATACCACAACACCCGTCTGATATTATAATTAGAGTTGCGGATGTCGCCCTTTTCGAATAATTTATATTTCACGAAATTGGTAAGTCTGAGTCGACCATTCCCACGTCCGCCGAGTGAATCACAATTTTGCATTCCGGAATATTTATGGAAGGCACAAACCCAATTGCGTCTTTGTTGCGGATTGTCTATCGTTCCTCCCTGAACACTTCGATTGTATTCCATTTGGAAAGTCCATATACCCTCCGTATTACCTTCACTTCTTCTTTGGTTGCCCCAACGGAACATATCATGGTAAAAATCGCCGGCTTCAGACGTATATTTCCCATAACGCTCAGTTATTAATTGATAGTTACCTTCCGTGATAACAGGGGTGACGACTTGTTCGGCTTTGGCAAAATAACTGTTGTCCCTCATACCTATCCGAAGGAATATCTCTGCAGCCAGCATTCTTGCGCAGTCTTTGTTCACTCTGTCTTGAGTGACAGTCTGTCCCACTGCAGGAAGGTTGCTCACAGCCTCGTTGATATCGCTGACAATGAGATTGTCAACTTCTTCCACAGGAGTACGTGTATAGTCTGTGCGGGGAGTGGTGGTCGACTCTTCTATCAGAGGCACTGGTCCCCATAGCGTCACTAACATATTATAGGAATAAGCTCTGAAGAATTTAGCTTCTGCCAGTTGGGCATCTGTTGCATTGCCCGCACTGATAATCAGATTGGCGCAATTGATGATGTCATAAAGTTTCTGCCAAAGGAATCTTACATTGCCGTTTTCAGAGTTCAGTTCTCCGTACTTATAGAATGGTATTGTTCCTGAAGTAACATCTCCGGGAGCACCGACGTCCGTACCTACTTGCCAGCAACTGACAAAGCCTTGGTCGCTGGTGGTACCCCAAATCTGAGCAAACTTGTAATAAAGTCCCAATTCCTTTGAATTTACATCAGACACATCGGTCTTATAGTTTGAATACATCTTCTCATCCAGGAAACTGTCCGAGCATCCCGTTGCAGAGAGAAGAAGCAAACTCAATGATGCGAAAGCAATATTTTTAAGTTTCATATTATTTCTATTTAAAAAGTTAGGTTTAATCCGAAAACATAGCATTTTGTCATAGGATATGAATCCTCGTAGTTGCCCCAGCCACGCTGGATTTCACTTGACTCCGGATCCCAGCCTGTCCAGTCTGTAATGGTAATCAGGTTTCTTCCGCTGATATACATCTGCAACCCGCCAATGTGTAAAGCCTTTATGATGTTCTCGGGGAATGTATAGCTGAGCGTAACATCTTTAAGTCTGGTATAAGATGCATCCTGAGGGAATCCGTATCCATGAGGATTAGAGTCTTTGCGCAAAGAACGCCATTCGTTGCTCTTGTTCTCCGGTGTCCAATATCCGATTTCCGTCGTGGTATTACGACGTCCCATCTCATCTCCTGCCATAGCTATCAAGGCATTGTTGCGTTTGATACCTTGTGTAGTCTGGATGAAAATATTAAGCGACCAGTTCTTGTAAGTAAAGGTATTAGTCAAACCTCCTGTCCATTTTGGAGATGTCTGTCCCTGAACATATCTATCATTGTCATCTATCTTATGGTCACCATTTAAGTCAGCTAATTTCACGTCACCGGCCTTGGCAATAGGATCCCAGTCTTTATTGTCTCCGTTGGCGATTTCGTCTTCTTGCCAAATACCAACTTTCTTATAATCATAGATAACGCCGATAGGATGTCCGATGAACCAGCGGTTTCCTACATCACTCTGCTTGTCGCCATACAAGTCCTTAATCTCATTTTTATTCCAAGAGAATACCAGACTAGTACCCCAGGTAAAATCTCCGGTTACTATGTTCTTAGAATTGATAGTAAGTTCAACACCCGTGTTCTGAGTCTCACCCATATTGGCAAACACATTGCTGTAACCGGAAATCTTCGGGAGATTACGACTGAGCAGCAGGTCGTTGGTCTTTGCAAAATAGAAATCTACATTTCCATTGATTCGGTTATTCAGGAAGCCGAAGTCCACACCGACATTGAAAGTCTTGGTTGTCTCCCATGACAAATCACTATTTCCCATTCTTGAATTTGGGAAGAGCGCTGTCAGAGAGGTACCTCCCATAGCTATCTTGCCCGTGCTCATCTTGCTGAGGGTTTCATAAGAACTAATTGCCTCATTACCCGATTTACCGTAACTGACACGTAACTTTAATGTGTTCAGCCAAGATTGAGCCTTTTCCATGAATTTTTCGTTACTGATGTTCCAGCCCAATGCTACTGAAGGGAAGACGCCCCACTTGTTATCATCACCAAATACAGAAGATCCATCCCGACGTATCGTGAACGAGAAGAGGTATCTGCTGTCATAAGAATAGTTCAGACGTCCCATCTGTGAACAAGTGGTGTAGAGAGAACGGTAAGATGACACTGACGGCGTTTCACCTACACCCAGACTATACCACTGAAGTTCATCATTGAAGAACTTACTGGCTGCAGCTGTATTTTCCTGATACCGATTACGAGAAGCAGAATAAAGAGCTGTGATGTCAAAATGATGCTTATCAATATCTTTGGTATAGGTCAAGATATTCTCTGCCAGCCAGCTTTGTCTATCTGAATTGAAGATATTAGCGTAACCGTTATTATTATTCTGTGCACGGCCGTTGTAATAATTTTCCCGTTTTGGAACGTAAGAAAATCCGTAGTTAAACTTATATTTTAAACCTTGAAGCGGTTTCCATATCTCTCCGAAATCAACTTCTGCATACGCATTGAGATTGATATTCCACTGTCTGCGCTCGTGCTGCTGGGTAGTGGAAATCATTGGATTGAAGAAGAGGGTCTCGGAATACATAGGATAAATGGTATAGGAACCGTCCTCGTCATATTCTTGACCGTAGGGAGACATTGCCTCAGCCATGACAAAGTTCACCCTGCCACCGTCTCTGTTATGAGAAACGATATAAGATGAAGTGCCTACTTTCAAATAATCTGTTACTTTAACATCCAAATTGAGTCGGACGGAATAACGCTTGTAATTGAAGCCCTTCAGCAAACCCTTTTGGTCCATATAACCGGCAGAAACGAAATACTTTACATTTTCGCCTCCTCCATTGATGTTTACATTATGATTCTGAAGGATTCCGGTTTGAGTCGCTTCGTCAATCCAGTCGATTTCCTTCCCGGCTTCCTGATTCGCAGCCTCATATTGATTCTTCACATAATCATTGTACATGCTTTCACCAGGATTCTGTGACACGTAGTCCTTATAACGCTGTGTTATTTCGGCTCCGTTGCAGAAATCCAACCTGTGAGTAAAGTCTTCAATGCCAAGATAGCCATTATAACTAATGGTGGGTTTTCCGTTCTTTCCGTGTTTCGTAGTTACCAGAATGACACCATTAGCACCGTTTACACCATAAATGGCCGTAGCGGTAGCATCCTTCAATATTTCGATGCTCTCAATATCGTTTGGCGATATGTCATTGAGACTGCCTCCGGATTTAGAAATAGGTACACCATCTACTACTACATAAGGTCCTGAGTCTGCATTAATTGAGTTACGACCTCTAATCAATGCTGTGGGAGCATCACCGGGGATAGCTGAAGATTGCTGAATAATCACGCCGGCAGTAGCGCCTTGAACGGCTTGAAGGACATTGGTAACCGGCAGATTAGTCAGACGATCCTTGTTCACGGTAGTCACAGATCCTGTTACATCTGATTTTTTCTGAACACCATATCCCACAACAACAACTTCATTGAGCGCCTGGTTGTTCTCTTCCAATGTAACATGAACAGGACTTGCAGCGGCTTTTACAGTTTGTGTCTTGTAACCTATGTAGGAGATTTCGAGTGTAGAGCCTTTGGGAGCATCCACTGAGAAATTTCCATCAATGTCAGTGATACTGCCTGTCGACGTACCTTTTACCTTTACGGTAGCTCCAATAATGGGTTCTCCTTGATTATCGACCACCGTACCTTTGATGACATCTTTCTGCTGGACTACCTGAACTGGTTGAGAGGCCAAGACTCCTTGCGGTGCTATACCTCCACCTGCAGCCAGCAATAATGAAACTAAGGCTTGCTTAGTAGATAATGTTAGATAATGTTTCATAATATATATTTTTAGGTGTGAATGTTTATAAGCTATACACAAGACCTTTTCCTTTAATGTGAACAGAGACATTCAATTTCAAGGAACTATGACTTAGCAGTTAGGTTTTTATATTTTCTGTATTAGGTTATA
>JBMNUW010000060.1:0-17615 GCA_050946475.1 Prevotella sp. | reverse complement strand
TGTCAGTCTCGTACGAGAATTGACAACCCACTTTTTATTCTTGACACATCTTTAATCACTAACTGAACATGGTGGTATTTAGTTAGCCCTACATCTGTCTTGTATAGTAGCAGTTTTTGAAAGATTATCTTCCATTTTTCATAATTTCTTCTGCGAAGTAAAATTCCCATCAACAAATCTGAATTGAAGCATGGCATTGGTCTGTGCAAGGCTTATCTTTAATCCCCAATTTCATCAACAATCATAAAGAGAATAATGCTCTTTGACGTCAGCTCCTATTTGGGACAAGATTAAGACCCATGTGGGAAAAGATTGTTTCCCAAGTGGGAAATGATTGTGACCCAGGTGAGAAAAAATCGAGACCCAGGTGGGGAAAGATCGAGACTCAGGTGGGAAAAAATTGAGATTCAGGTGGGACACGTTGAGGAAAAAACGTGATTCTCTATGCGATAAATGATCCTTCTCTTCCTAAATGACCATCTTTAACTCTATGTGAAACTGTTTTTATCGCACTGCTAAAGATATACTCTCATCAAGTATTCTACTATTTCTCGTGATGAAATAATATTAAACAGGGTGGGAGAGGAAAAACGTTATATCAGGGAATATCGCTATAGGAAAGTTGAAGTGGCGATATTACTATAAAAGAATTGATATTAATAGTTACTATAAGGAAATGGATATAAATAGTTGATATTCAAGAAAGTAGATATAAAAAAAACAGCTTATTGATGCAGAGATACGACATTCTTTTCACTACTCTCCCTTATTTTCAATATCATTGGCACAACCTTCTTGTAAATTTTACGGTCGCCTTTAATTCGGTTGATGAGCAGTTCACAAGCAGCTTCTCCCTGTTTGTATGCCTGATCCATGATAGCCGAGAGCTTAGGAGTGACAAAGGCTGCATTATCACCGTCGGTAAATCCTATGATGGCGACATCCTGCGGAATCTTGAGATTCAAACTCTTGATAGCATCAAAGGCTGCATAAGTAATGATGTCGTTGAAAGCAAGAATGGCATCCGGACGGTTTGGTCTTTGCAACGCTTCCATGGCAGCAGTACGCGCCACGTCAAAATCAATCTTGTCGCACACGACCAGGCTGCGATCAATAGGGATGCGAGCTTCCCGTAAGGCCTCGAGATAGCCGTGTTTGCGACGTTTCACCATGTCAAGATGATTGGGGCCTCCAAGGAACATAATGCGTTTAGAACCTGTTTCAATCAAATGTTTTGTGGCAGAATAGGCTGCTTCGTCACCATTGGCTACCACCTGCGAAAACATCTCCGGCAAACATGTGCGGGCAAAGAACACCAGCGGAACGTCCATCTCTTTTAGCTGCAGGAAATGGTCATAATTCACCGTATCCTGCGCGATGCTTGCAAGAATGCCGTCTACGTGCAGGTTGATGAAATTTTCGACAGCCTTTTCCTCGCGCACGTGGCTTTCATGACTGTTGGCAGAAAACACAGAATAGCCGTTTTTCGTGGCATAGTCCTCAATACCATCAAGCACCGCGGCGAAATAATGAGTCACCAAGTTAGGAACTATTACGCCGATTAAGTGAGGAGCCTCTTTACGCAGACTTTGGGCAAACGGGTTCGGTCGATAATTACGCTCCTTAGCCAAAGCCTTCACCCTTTCGCGCATTTCCACTCCTACTTCGTGACTGCCGTGAAGTGCCCGGGAAACTGTGGCAATGCTCACACCGAGCTCTTGCGCCAAATCCTTGAGGGATGTACGATGCTTTTTCATTATAAATTATAACATTTAAATTATAATCCGTGTTTGTTCATGCCACTCTAAATCTCTTGTGGTAGTGCAAAGATAGTCAAAAATCCCGACACCGCAAACGTTTACGTAGATTTTTCATTTTTTAGCATTGATTTATTCCTTTATACAATGACATTATTGTAACTTTGCACAATAATACCAAATGATAAAGAGTAATGAATAGTTGATAATAAGTTAGTTAGAAATGAGGCTAATTCTGTCGCGAGACAGGATTAGCTTTTTTTTAAACTATACCGGATAAGGAGGTTCTGAGAAATTTTCTTTATAAATAAACAATAAATTTCGCAGAAAAAAGTTATCAGTAAAATATAGCTTTATATTCCTTCAACAGAATAAAAGATAAATAACACAATGAGAAGAATTTTGCTTGCAATGATAATGTTTACCCTTTGCTGCACAAGCACTTGGGCACAATCAAGTATGTCAGATTCGCAAGTGGCAGAATATATACAACGGGAAGTGTCGCGCGGCACCTCTCAAAGCCAGATTGTTATCAAGCTCATGCAAAGAGGAGTGGACATCACTCAGATACGCCGGGTCAGAAAGAAATATGAACGCTCGATGAAAAACAGCGGTCTTGGATCGACATCGTCAGCCAACATGCAGACCAGCGACCAGAGTCGTTTACGCACCAATAACGGCAAGAGCAAGGAAGAGACTCAGATAGCGAATCAAAAACGTGATGAACTGACATCCAACAGAATAGAGGGCAATCCCCAGTGGAAAGAGACTTACGACGAAAACGATGCCGACTTCCTGCAAATGCAAAGGGAGGTGGAATTGATGACGCCACTTGACTCCGCAAAACTTCTCAAGCAACTACTGGAAGAACGTGACAAAAAGAAGCTGAAAGTCTTTGGACGAGACATTTTCAACAACAAAGAGCTTACCTTCGAACCTGCCATGAATATTGCCACTCCCCAGAATTACAAACTGGGGCCGGGAGATGCTGTCATAGTGGACATCTATGGGGCATCTCAGAAGACGATTAATGCTACCGTTTCTCCGGATGGTGACATCGTCATAGAAGGATTCGGCCCCATACAAGTCGGTGGTCTAAGTGTCGCACAGGCCAACGCCCGTATCCGCTCACAACTCGGCACACGCTATCAGAGCAGCCGTATCAAGATTTCTCTCGGTCAGACTCGTACCATTACCATTAATGTCATGGGCGAGGTGAAGACGCCGGGTACTTACACACTTTCTGCATTTGCTTCCGTGTTTCATGCCCTTTATATGGCAGGAGGTACCAACGACCTCGGAACGCTGCGCAACATTAAAATCTACCGTAACAACCGCCTCGTAAGCGTCTGTGACATCTACGACTATATTCTGAACGGCAAAATGACGGGTAACGTGCGTCTCGCCGACGGCGACGTCATTGTGGTAGGTCCCTACGACTGCCTGGTAACCATAACCGGCAAGGTGAAACGTCCCATGATTTATGAAATGAAGCGAAATGAAAGCGTAGAGACCTTGTTAAAATATGCCGGAGGTTTTACGGGTGACGCCTATAAGAAGGCCGTCCGGGTGAAGCGCAAGACCGGTCGCGAGTATGCCGTGTTCAACGTGGAGGAGTTTGACATGAGCAGTTTCCGCATTGCTGACGGAGACTCTGTAGGTGTCGACTCCATCATCGCCCGCTATGCCAACACCGTTGAGGTAAAGGGTGCTGTGTTCCGTCCCGGTCTCTATCAACTCGGCGACAACATCAACTCCGTGCGCACCCTCATTCAGCATGCGGAGGGACTCACTGAAGAGGCTTTCACCACTCGCGCCGTAATGCACCGCATGAAAAAAGACCGGACGCTCAGGGTTATCAGTCTTGACCTTGACGGTATTATGAAAGGCACGGTAGCCGATGTCCCCTTGCAGGAAAATGACGTGTTGTTTGTGCCCACCCGTCAGGATGCCACTATTGAGCGCACCATTACCATTCGTGGTGAGGTACAATATCCCGGTATCTATAAATATGCAGACAATGAAACCGTCGAGGACTTTATTCTCCAGGCCGGCGGTCTCACGGAGAAAGCCTCCACTGCAAAAGTCAGTGTGAGTCGCCGTGTCAACAATCCATCTGCCATTGCTCCTGACAGCATCGTGGGACAATCTTTTGAACTGGATCTCAAAGACGGATTCGTAGTCGACGGAACACCCGGATTTACGCTCATGCCCTTCGACGAGGTATATGTCTTCAAGAGCCCAGCCTTCAGCAATCAGCAAAACGTCACCATTTCCGGAGAAGTACCTTTCCCCGGCACCTATACCATTACCAAGCGCAATGCCCGTCTTACAGACCTGCTGAAGATGGCAGGAGGTACAACCGATTTGTCCTACATCAGGGGAGCAAGACTGGAACGCGTGCCCAACGAGGCGGAACGCAAACGTATGGAGGCAGCTTATCGGATGGCTATGGAGCAACAGCAACAAGAACTGCTCTCTCTGGCGGTCGGTTCCAATAACAGCAGCAGCCTGTCGAATATTGCAGAGAAAAATAACAGCACCCAGTTGAAGAAGTTCCAGGTACCCTCTACTTATCCTGTTGGAATAGAACTTGACAAAGCCATCAAGGATCCAGAAAGCGACGCCAATATCGTGTTGCGGGAGGGCGACCGTCTTATTATTCCGAAGTACAATGCGACAGTGAAAATCAACGGTGCCGTGATGTATCCCAACACTGTAGCCTATGAGAGAGGCAAGGGGGCACGTTATTATATTGATGCCGCCGGCGGCTTCGCTCAAAACGCACGCAAGTCGAACGCCTACGTTATCTATATGAACGGCATGGTGACCAAGGTGAGCCACGGTGCCAAGATAGAGCCTGGATGCGAAATTGTCGTTCCTGCCAAGATTAACCGCAAATCGTCGCCCGCCGAAGTTCTCGGAATTGGTAACAGCATTGCCAGCATCGCTGCGATGATTGCCACAATAGCTAATCTTTCGAATTAGTTAATCAACTATTCAAGGAAAGCAAGAAGAAGGATACAAGGTCCTAGAAGATTTAAGGCATAACGAAAAAGCTTTTTTCGATTCAAACCGACAAAAAGTATTCTGCAATTTCCTTAGATAAGCCAAGGACCTTTGAAGGTAGTATCAATTCATAATATCCTTGATAGAAATAAGTGGCCATCGTTAACATGAACCATTAAATTTGGACAGTTTTATGCTAAGCATTGAAAAGGTTATTGGAATATTTAAGAGCGATGACAAAAGAAACGTATCGCTCAGAAACAATATTCTTTTATCCGGACTGTTCAAGATGATCGGACTATTTACATCTCTCCTGATAGTTCCTGTAACATTGGGCTATCTAGATAACGAAGTGTATGGTATTTGGATGACGATTACCTCCATCATGTATATGATATCTACATTCGACATCGGATTAGGCAATGGACTGAGGAACTATCTGACAGAGGCAATATCATCTGGCGATTATCAAAAAGCCCGTGCTTATTTGAGCACTTCACTAATAGCATTATCTTCTATTGCCTTGGTGCTCGCCATTGCAAGTATTGTTCCTTTTACCTTACTCAACTTTAATGAAGTGTTCAATTCTTGGCAGATGTCTTCCAATGAATTGCGGAACACTGTCATCGTTGCCGTCGCTTTTACGTTAGTAAATTTTGTCATCAAAAATATCGGTTATATTTTTGTCGCCCTGCAGCATTACGCCCTGAACGATTTCCTTACCATTTCGGGAAATGTACTCAGTCTAATCATTATTTTCTTTTTAACGAAGCTGACAACTCCGCATCTTATCTATGTAGTATTAGCAATCACTGCGTCTCCTGTTGCAATTTACTCCATTGCCGCAATACCGATATTTAGACGATATAAGCAATTACGTCCATCATTTTCAAGTTTTAACCGAAATATATTGAAAGAGGTTGTAAGCAAGAGCCTTGGATTTTTCATTATCCAGATTACCAGTTGCATGATAATTTTCGGAGCCATCAATATTTTTATTGCTCGATATTGTGGTCCGTCGGAAGTGACGACTTATAACATAGCCTACAAATATTTCAACCTTCTTGCCATTGCTTACACCATCATTATCTCACCCATGTGGAACGCATATACTGATGCATACGTAAAAGGGGATTTCGCATGGATTAAGGGAACCTATAACAAAGCCATTCTCTTTTGGATACTTTCCTTGGCAGCAGGGCTTGTAATGCTAATTGTAAGTCAAATCTTCTTTCATTTATGGGTAGGGGATAAAGTGAAAGTACCCTTCGCCTTGTCATGTTCGGTCCTATTTTACATCAGTATGTTTAATTTCAACAACTGTGTTACTTATCTTCTCAATGGACTTAATAAAATCAAGGTTCAAATCATCACCTCTTGCACAGCTACAGCCGTCTATTTGTTGGCAGTTTTTTTGCTGGAACCAGGATGCGGTATCTACGGCATCGTCCTTACTGCAGGATTCACATACTTGATTATGAGCCTGATACATTTTTATCAAGGAAGGAAGCTTATATCTCAAACAGCTTCTGGTATTTGGAATAAATAAGAAAAGAGATGGAAGGTCAAAAAATAAGCGTCATAACAGTTGTCTTTAACGACGTACACCATATCCGAGAGACTATGGAAAGTTTTTTCTCACAGACTTGGGTAAACAAGGAGTACATCGTTATCGACGGAGGAAGTACTGACGGCACAGCCGACATTATCAGAGAATATGGGCCACGGCTGAAATACTGGCATTCCAAGCCAGATGAAGGCGTTTATCAAGCTATGAACGCCGGCATTGAGAAAGCTCAAGGCGACTGGATAATGTTTCTCAATTCAGGCGATTACCTTGCAAGTCCCAATGCGCTCTTTAATGCCATGTCAAAGACACCAGACATAGAAAATATCGATGTGATTTATGGTGACAGTATCGAACGCAGCGAAGAAAACGGGGATGTCTTCTGGCCAGCCAGTTCCGATGTAAGACAATTGGCCAAGGCTCCCATCTACAGACATGGGTCCTCTCTTGTAAGAGCCGACATACAGAAGCGACATCTCTTTGACGTAAGCCAGCTGTCGACCTATGGGTTTGCTCTCGACTGGCTAATGATTCATCAGTTGTACATGGAGGGTTGTCGATTCCAAAAGACAGACACAATTCTTCAAATTTTTCAACGAGAGGGAATGTCAAACCAATTCAAGCAAGGATTGATATACAATCATCTTGTTACTTCAGGCGGAAAACTTACTTGGAAAGACAAGTTGGATATTCTTAAGACTCGGGTTATTCACTGCTTTAAGAAGACAAAAATATACAGGTGGCTTGTCGCATTTCTTGTAGAATTCATTTTAAACGACATACTACCTCTTATACCGTTTTGGTCTGTGCGCAGATGGACAATGCGACGAATGAAGATGAAACTGGGGCCAAATGCCTTTATCATGAAACGCAATTACATCATCACACCACAGCTATTATCTGTCGGCCGCAATTCACATATCAATCGCGGATGTACCATCGATGCAAGGGCTGGCATCTACATTGGTGATGATGTTTCCATCTCATTTGATGTAAAGCTTCTCACAGGCAGTCATGACTTGAATAGTTCATCATTCAGAGGAAAATTCCTGCCAATTCATATCGGGAAACATGCCTGGATTGGAGCCGGAGCCATTATACTTCAGAATGTTCATATTGGTGAGGGGGCCGTCGTATGTGCAGGAGCTGTCGTCACAAAAGATGTAGCTCCCTTTAGTATTGTTGCTGGTGTTCCGGCACATATTATCGGACAAAGGAACTCTAATTTACGATATCATTGTAATGGATATAGCCCCTTAAGCTGAATATTAATCAATTCGTACAATTTAGAAAATATTACGTGCATACTTTGCCCGAATATCATTTTTTTTGTAATTTTGAATGGCAAACAGTAATAACGATGAAAGACAATAAGGCAACGAATGAGATTGACATCCTTGCACTGCTTAGGAGCGTCTTGAAACAGTGGAAGACATTGACGTCTTTTTTAATCGTCGGTGCGATAATAGGAGTCATCGTAGCTTTAAGCAAGCCTAAAGAATATACATCTACAGTAGTTCTTGCTCCTGAACTGAGCTCTGGCGGCTTGGGCATGTCAGACAATTTAGCTGACATGGCTTCTAATTTCGGAATCGACTTGGGTGGCAAGACCTCAATGGACGCCATCTATCCAGAACTTTATCCTGATATTTTAGCATCAACAGACTTCATCTTGAAACTTTTCACAGTTCCCGTGAGATTGAAAAACGATGATAAAGTGCGCACTTATCTCTATCATGTCACGAAAGAACAGAAAGCCCCGTTTTGGGAATATCCCAAGGTTTGGCTCATCTCCCTCTTCAAGAAATCAGAATCATCTGCCAATGCAAAAGGGGCAAAAGCTGATCCTTTTAAAATAAGCAAACGTGAAGCCGAAATATGCAACGGCATCCGCAAATCGATACTTTGCAACATTGACAAGAAGACAAGTGTCATCAGTATTAGTGTCACTGACCAGGATCCTCTTGTGGCTGCAATTATGGCGGACACACTGCAAAGTCGTCTTCAACAATACATCACCCGTTATCGTACGTCAAAAGCAAGAAATGACTACAATTTCTACAAAAAGATGACAGAGGAGGCTCGTGCCGACTATTTAAAGGCGCAACGTGCTTATGCTTCCTTTTCAGACGCGAACACAGATGTTCTCCTGGAATCCTACAAGGCTAAAACAGATCAGCTGGAGAATGAAATGCAGTTGAAATACAACAACTACACGCAGATGGCTGCACAGAAACAGCAAGCATTGACAAGAGTACAGGAGCGAACACCTGCATTTACTATAATGGAAAAACCTCTAATGCCCTATCTTGCCTCCAGCACTCCGAGGTCCTTCATTGTTCTGCTCTTCATGTTCGTCGCCGGTATTGCAGATGTCTGCTGGGTTCTTTATAAAAGCAGGAAAACAAGTGCTTAACATGAAGAGTCACTAAGTCTTGTCTTTCATAGACAGGATGATATTTATGAAATGAACAACAGCCCTCTCATATCCATTCCCTACGTTCTTCTCGTAGTCTTCCTTGGAATTCTGTCTATCGTCCAACATCAGAATTGCCAAGACAGGGAATTGTGTCACCGTCTCAAAATTGTGGGGCTGGGAATATTTTTCATATTCTTTGCTTTCAGAGGATTTATTTTTACAGACTGGATAACCTATTACCCGGAATTTGAAGACCGGTCGTGGGACGACTTACTTAACTACAATGTCGGAGAAAGCAGAGAACCCGGATTCCTTCTTTTAGAGCTCTTGTGCAAGTCAATTATAGACAATTACCATTTTTTTGTATTTGTCTGTACAGCAATTAATGTCTGGTTGCTGGTTCGCTTTTTCCAACAATATTCAACAAATATATTCCTTTCACTAGCCATATATCTTGTCTTTGACGGCTTTGTGATATCCATCAACCTCATGCGCAACGCTATAGCCATTTGTATATGTCTTAATGCATTGCCTTATCTGTTTAACAGAAAGCCCCTGGAGTATTTCGGGCTGGTTCTGCTGGCTATCATGTTCCATTTCTCAGCCATTCTCTTTTTGCCATTTTATTTCTTCCTCCACCGCAAGCTTAACCGCTGGGTATACTTAGGTATTTTCATTCTTTTCAACATCATCTTCCTTGCCCAAGTACCGATATTGCTCACACTGCTGAAACTTTCTGGTTTTGGTGGTGACTTCCTGGCTGATAAGTTAGAATACTATACCACGGTTTCAGGGCATCTTGGCATTGGTCTTGGCTATTTGGAGCGTCTGTGTTTTGGTACATTGGTGTTCTGTTATTACAATAAACTGATGGAAATGCGCCCTGAAAACCGGATGTTCATCAATGCCTTGATCGGTTATTTTCTGTCAACCTTTGTGCTGAGCGAATTTGCTGAAATAGGCTCCCGCTTCCGCATGCTCTTCGGTTTTGCCTACTGGATTCTCTGGATAGAACTTATTAAGTGCTTTTACTATAAGAACAATCGGAGTCTCTATCTTTTATTCATCTCACTATACTGTGTACTTAAGACTGTCACGACCATTAACCAGCCCATTCAGAGCTACCAGAATTTTCTGTTGGGCAATGTGAAGTCTTATCAAGAAAGTAAATATATATTTGAAAAGACATTCGAAGAACCAGAGTACTAACATTCTATAAATATGAACAGGAAATTACTATTCATCGCCTTTTCCAATTTGCAAGCATATACAGGAGGAGCACATGCCATGATCTTGGATTTAAAAATAATCCAAGAAGTATTCGGGCATGAGAATGTTGTGCCCTATATCATAGAGCCTGTCCAAGTGAAAAGGTCATTTGCTGACAAGGTCACTCGCTTTAAGGAAATTCTGTGTGGATATTTTGGAGGCTTGACGCAACACCACTTAAACTCCATTCTGTCCATTGTCAAAAAGAAGCATATTACAGATGTGTTCATTGACAGCTCACAACTTGGATTAGTGGCTCAAAAAATTCACCTCTTATTCCCAAATGTAAAGATATATTGTTTTTTTCAAAACATTGAGTATGACTTTATAAGGTCTCAAGTTTTCGATGCAAAGGATTATAAGCATTTCTTTCAGGTGTTTTTGGCTAAACATAATGAAACAAGTGCATGTAAATACTGTGATAAAGTGATAGTGTTGAACTCTCGAGACGGGAACAGACTAAGAGCGGTATATCATCGGGTCCCCGATTTCTTTCGTCCAGTATGGCTGGAAGATGAAAAATTGCCCCCAATGAATACCGACAAATATGTGGATTACGATAAACCACTCAACGCACTCTTTGTAGGTAGCTATTTCTTTGGAAATGTCGTTGGATTGAAAAAATTCTGTCAAAACGTTTTGCCACATACCAATATCAATTTGCAAATTGTAGGTTCCGGCATGCAAGCTCTGATTGACGAGCTTGGAGAAATGAAGCAAATATCCATAGCTCACGACGTTCCCGATTTAACACCTTACTACGAAAATGCAGATTTCATTGTTCTACCCATAACTACTGGTGGAGGTATGAAAGTGAAGACTGCGGAAGCCTTGAAATACGGCAAGTTTATCATAGGAACTCCGGAAGCCTTGGAGGGATATGAGGTGAACGAAGATGTGGCATGCGTCTGCAAGACCACTGATGAGTTTATCAATGCCATCAATTCCTATAACAAACAGAAGAAATTTAATCTCCCCTCCAGGTCGCTTTTCAAAAGCCGATATTCTAAGGAAGCATCAATTCATATTTATCAAAATTTACTTTTCCCGAATGAAAATAATCATTGACGGCAGACCTTTATCAACCATCAAAACCGGTATAGGTAACTTTCTCTTCGGAAGTCTATGTACTTGGGCTAAAATTAGACCAGGGGATGACTTTTATTTGGCCATGCCAACAGACATACACCCTTCTTTTGATTGGAAAGAATTCCCCAAAAATATTACGATAGTCCGTAATTCCAATCACCTATTGGCTAAATTGCCACATCTCCTTTGGCTGAATATCGTTTTACCTCGATTGGCGAAGAAAATAAAAGCAGATATTTTCTTTTCAGCTCTGCCTTGTATTCCTTTTCTACTCGGGGAAAAAATCTTTAAAGTCGTAGTGGTTCATGACGTGGTGAACATAGAATTCAAAAAAACTATGCAATGGACCAACAGAATAGCCAACTTACTGTTTTTCAACAGATCAATTCGGACAGCAGATATACTTTGGGCCAATTCTAACTATACCAAGAATAAAATAAACCATTATTTCCCAACAAGGAAGTGTAAGGATATATTCGTCGGTGACTCCTGTGACAGATCAGCATTCTATCCAATGCATCCAAGTGAAGAGACACGGGGAAAATTATTTCGGGCTTTTGGGTTAAAAACGGACTATCTTCTGTTTGTCGGTTCTTTGGAGCCTCGAAAGAATCTGTCTTTCCTGCTGTCTCTGATGCCAACCGTCTACAGAAAATATCATCTTCAACTACTAATCGTGGGGGCCAACTCCTGGAAAGATTCCCCGCTTCAACAGATTATTACTGATGAGTCTTTCCCAAGAGAAGCTGTCGTATTCGCAAAATTTGTCTCAGAAAAAGACCTCGCACTTTTATACAACTGTGCCTATTGTTTCATTTCAGCTTCGCTAAATGAGGGATTTGGCATGCCGCAATTAGAAGCAGTCGTTTGCAACTGCCCTGTTATCACATCAAATAACTCTGCTATGGCAGAACTAGCAGAAGGACGCCATGGCATTGTGACGGTTGACGGCTATGAAAAAGGTGATTGGATAGAAGCGATTGGAAAAATGAAAGAAGAAAGACTCACTCCAGACTTGTCACAATTCGACGATTACGACTGGAATAAAATATTAAAGAGGCTAACAGCAAGACTAGATACACAATTATGATTATAGCAATTGATTGCCGTTTGATTGGCCATAGTGGAATAGGGACTTACATAGAGAACATCGTCTCTGTCATAACACAAAACAAAGACATCGATTTTGTGCTTATTGGCTCGAACGAATCTCTTAAGTCATACGCAACACGGGATAATTGCACCATAATTGATTGCTCCTATCCTTCCTTTTCCATTAAAGAGTTGTGCTGTTTTCCCACGAAGGACGTGAATCGCTGCGACGCTTTCTTCACGCCTAATTTCAACATTCCCCTTGGCATACACATTCCCATTTTCTCCATGGTTCACGACGTGGTATTTCTTGATATCAAGAACCTCAATTCATTCTTGGGAAGAATGATACGATATATTTATATCTGGAGAGCAACAAGGATATCGACGGCTGTCATTACGGTTTCCAACTTCTCTAAAAACCGCATCTTGAGCCATTTTCATACAAAAATACCAATCTACGTTGTGGGCAGTGGCCTAAGTAAAAAGATACTGAACTTTCGCTCTCAGTACACAAAAGTTAATAAGGAAAACTACATCATATACTTGGGTAACCTTAAGAAACACAAAGGCATTGAAATCCTGATACGGGCTTTCCTCAAGGCAAAGAAGGAAAAAGGAATAAAATTGAAACTGAAAATTGTCGGCAGAATCAATTTCCGCGTTAAAGATAAATATGTCTTAGAATTGCTAACAAAGGTTGGTCAGGACATAGAACTTGTCACAAACGCAGACGACAACACTGTATACAAGTTACTGCAGTCGGCAAGGGCATTAGTATCTCCTTCTTTTTACGAAGGCTTCGGATTGTCTCCACTTGAGTCGATGGCACTGGGCACCCCAGCTATCATTTCTGACATTCCTGCCCACAAAGAGGTGTATAGAGATATGCCTGTCACCTTCTTTAAATGTGGTGATGTGGATGACCTGTCGGACAAGCTGGCAAATTTGACAGAGTCTACTGTCGACATTGAACGCTTTTTAAATCCAAGATTTTCTTTTTCTCAAAGGGCTCAAGAGATATTGAATATCATTAAGACCCATATAAAACCATCAAATCTACATATAAATTAGTTGTCTATGATTATTAGAAGTAAAGCACCGTTGCGTCTCGGATTAGCAGGAGGCGGAAGTGATGTATCGCCGTATAGCGACTTATACGGAGGACTGGTCCTTAACGCGACTATTAATCTTTATACCTATTGTACAATAGAAGAAACAAACAACGGACTGATAACCATTTACTCTTATGATTCTCATTGTTTCAAGAGTTATCCGTCTTCAGAACATTTGGAAATTGATGGCGATGCCATGCTTATTAAAGGTGTGTACAATCGTGTAGTGAAAGACTTTCATTTGGGAGCCCAGTCTTTCAACATCACTACCTACAACGACGCCCCTGCTGGCTCCGGATTAGGAACTTCGTCCTCCATGGTAGTATGTATTCTGAAAGCATTTGTTGAGGAGTTCAGTTTGCCGCTTGGCGATTATGAAATTTCAAGATTAGCCTACGAGATAGAGAGAATTGACCTTGGCTTGGCAGGAGGAAAACAAGATCAATATGCTGCAGCCTTCGGGGGATTCAACTATATGGAGTTTCTGAAAAACGACATGGTCATCGTTAATCCCTTGAAAATAAAGAGATGGATTGTAGATGAACTGGAAGCGAGTATGCTTCTCTACTTCACCGGCAAATCCAGGAGTAGTGCGGCCATTATTGAAGAGCAACAAAAGAACACCTCCCAAGGCTCAACCACTCCCATCGAAGCTATGCACCGTATTAAACAAAGTGCAATAGACATGAAACTCGCTATCTTGAAGGGTGATATGGATAGTTTGGCTGCAACTCTGCGCAAGGCCTGGGAGGATAAGAAAAAAATGGCTAAGGGCATCAATAATTCCAAAATACAAGAGGCCATGGATGTGGCCATGGCTGCTGGAGCCAAGGCAGGAAAGGTGTCTGGAGCAGGTGGCGGCGGTTTCATCATGTTTGTTGTGGAACCCACAAAAAAGAAAGCTGTGGAGCAGGCCCTAAAAAAACTAGATGGCTTTGTGATGCCATTTGAATTTAGTGAGGGCGGAGCTCACGGATGGAAGATTTATTAATGTCGACGATTATGGAAGAAAATATTCAGCTACGCATTCATCAGCTTATTGAGCGCTACCCGCAACTAGAAGTTTGCGGACCCGACATCGCAAGTGCATACAACATTCTCAAAGAATGTTTCTACCATAAAGGTAAACTTCTGGTTGCCGGAAACGGCGGCAGTGCATCCGACAGTGAACATATCGTGGGAGAACTAATGAAAGAGTTCAAACAAAAAAGAAAGATTTTCTCTAATCAGGAAACCTTACTTATGTCAATAGATAAGGAACGTGGGAAAATGCTTGCAGAGAATCTTCAGGGGGCACTGCCTGCCATATCCTTAGTAGGTGAACCCTCCTTGACGACAGCCTTCATGAACGATGCCGTACCTCTGCTTGTTTTTGCCCAACAGGTGAATGGCTATGGATTTCCCGGTGATGTGTTCTGGGGTATCTCTACATCAGGAAACAGTGAAAATATTCTCTACGCTGCAGTTACGGCAAAGTCAAAGAGAATGAAAGTGATTGGTCTCACAGGGAGCAAGCCCAATAAGCTCGAGCACTACACTGACGTATGTATTCACGTTCCCGAAGAGGAGACATACAAAATACAGGAACTACACATTCCTGTATATCATTGCTTATGTCTCATGCTGGAGGATTATTTTTTCGGAGGAAGATAAGAAGATGAAAACAGTTATCATGGCAGGTGGCATGGGAACCCGTATCGCTTCGGTGAACAATAAGGTGCCCAAGCCCATGATTAAGGTATGCGGTAAACCCATACTAGAACGTCAAATAGAGAATTTGAGAAGTTGCGGACTTAACGACATTATTCTTGTAATTGGATACAAAGGAGAAGTCATTCAGTCTTATTTTGGTGATGGCAGCAAATTCGGTGTCAAAATCAAATATTACTTCGAAGATCATCCTCTTGGAACAGCCGGTGCCCTGTTTAAGATGAAGCAACTTGACGATGACTTCTTACTCTTGTGTGGAGATGTGATTATTGATGTGGATTTCAATCGTTTCATTGAGTTCCATAGGCAGAAACATGCCTGGGCCAGTCTTATGGTGCATCCCAACGGACACCCTTATGACAGTTCTCTAATCGTCACAGAAATCCTGCCGCCACAGATTCCGGGTGGACTGCCTGTGGACTCCCGTCGCGTCATAGAGTGGCTCAATAAAGAAGATAAAAGACGCTACTATAAGAACAGAGTGAATGCAGGCATCGAGATTATCTCTCCCAATCTGTTAAAGGAAGCCATGAAAAACTTTGTACCCAGACACCCGGAGACGCCTGATAAAATTGATCTTGACAGAGATGTCCTGAAACCTCAGATTCACAGTGGGCATATTTTTGCATACGACACCCCTGAATACATAAAGGACATGGGGACGCCAGACAGACTGTGCGAGACGGAAAGGGATATTGAAAGGGGGGTGGTAGAGTCACATAATTTAATGAGGAAGCAGAAAGCTATCTTCTTAGACAGGGATGGCACCATTAACAAGCTCGTAGGCTTCTTAAGCGACGAAAAGCAAATGGAACTGATTCCCGGAGCCGCCAATGCCATCAAGAAGATTAACAAGTCTGGCTATCTCGCCATTGTTGTTTCCAATCAACCTGTCATTGCAAGGGGCGAGTGTAGCTTTGAGCAACTGCAGGAGATTCACAACAAGATGGAAACACTGCTCGGAAACGAAGGCGCTTTTGTAAATGCCATTTATTATTGTCCTCATCATCCTGACAAGGGATTTGCCGGCGAAAGACTTGAATATAAAAAGGAATGCGACTGTAGAAAGCCCAAGGCAGGACTATTGTTTCAAGCTGCCAATGACTTCAACATTGACTTGTCACAATCGTATATGATTGGTGACGATGAAAGAGACATGGCTGCAGGTAAACGTGCCGGCGTAAAAAAATGCTTCAAAATTATTACGAACCAAGAGCATCAATTAGAAGAAGTCCTTTCAAATATCCCTGACTTAAATATGGAATAGGGAGAAATGATCTGACTACAATTTGAATAAGCTACGATAAATAGATATACATCTGTCCAGCATCGTTTCTTCCGTGAAATGCTCTTCAAATCTTGCCTTTGCCCCGGAAGAAAGCTTATTGTAAAGCAATCTGTCCGTCAACAAGGTATTTATGGTTGTGCTCAACGCCTGGGCTTGACAAGGAGGGACATTCAGACCCGATACTCCGTCCTTGTTCACCCAGTCCACGCCAGAACCTGGTATTTTAGTAGCCACGACAGGCTTGCCACACGACATAGCCTCTATTTGCACTATCGCAAATGCCTCCGTCTTGTATATGGAACTGAGACAGTAAAGATCACATGCTCCATAATAATTTGGGAGGTCTTTATCTGAGAGTCGACCAAGCAGGAAAACTTTGTCTTGCAGATGAAGTCTTTCTATCTGAGCTTCTAATTCCTGATAAAGTGGGCCTGAGCCACCAATAAGCACGACACAATCGTCGGGTAACATAGATGCAGCATCGATAAGATATCGAAAGCCTTTGTATTCCACCAATCTACCTAAAGAAAAAATGATTTTCTTGCCATGATAGAACTGACGGATTTTCTCCACTGCTAAAGGATTCGGCTTGACAGGCTCAATTCCTATAGGCAAGGAAGTCAACTTGTGTCTTGCATGTTTCAAATGAGGAGACTGCTCTACGTAAACCGGAGTTGTACCGACAATGATATCGGCCCTGTTGATGAGCCAGTTTTGCAGTGGCATATATAGCTTCAACAAAAAATGTTGCTTCACAATATCACTGTGCCAGTGCAAGACCACTTTTCCCTTATAGCCCGAAAGCAACAATGCCAGGGCAGCCATAGGGTCCGGATGATGCACATGGATAATATCGTAATCCTTGCAAATTCTCCTTAAAACCATTATCATTCTCGGAGAAATCGTTGTGGCATATTTTTTAAGAAGGGTGGGAGTGCAAATAATCTGAGAATTAGAGGAAATTTTATGAATAATGGTCTTCGAGGAATACTCACTTGACGTGCATAACATATCACAAGGAATACCTTTGCCGGACAATCCTCTGGTCAAGTCCAACATTACCTTTTCGACGCCACCATTTATGGGATAAAATTTACCAAGTTGAAGAACTTTCATGCAATGTTCTTTTCGAATCCACCTTTATGAATCCAGTTTTTAGATATATGGATAATTGAAAGTCTCAAGTTACCCTTTGATTTTAACGCTGGAATCATTCACTTATTATATTAAGATTGCAGAATTTTTGATTATCAACTAACCCAATAAAAAGATGACATTAAATTATTTAACTAAGAAATTT
>JBMNUW010000059.1:0-17670 GCA_050946475.1 Prevotella sp. | reverse complement strand
AAAAATTTGCTTCTATATGAAAACAGAAAACTTCAAACATTCATTGCTGGCATCTGTCGTTGTCAGCACAGCATTGGTGGGGCCTCCCATTTTCGGCGGCAGCCAGTCCTTGGCTCAGCCAAATGCTACACAACAGGCTTCCTCCATCCGAGGAACCATAGTAGACGACAAGGGTGAGCCTGTGATTGGTGCCAGCATTTTGGTAGAGGGCGGACATGGTAAAGGCACCGTGTCCGACTTGGACGGCAACTTCAGTCTGAACGTCAAGCCCGGCACCAAGGTAAAGGTTTCATTCGTGGGCTATGTTTCCCAAATCGTCGCCTTGAAACCTGACATGACGATAAAACTTCAAGAAGAAGCAACATCACTACAGGGCGTCGAGGTAGTTGCTTACGGTGTGCAGAAGAAGGTAACCGTCACCGGGGCTCTATCCTCCATCAAGGGCGACGAGTTGGTGAAGACTCCCGTATCGTCTATCAACAATGTGCTGGCAGGACAATTGTCCGGCGTCACTACAGTGCAATATTCCGGAGAGCCGGGTTCTGATGCAGCCTCGGTATTCGTCAGAGGCCAGGGAACATTCAACAACTCGGCACCTCTCATTCAGGTAGACGGAGTGGAACGCTCCATGAACGATATCGACCCTGAAGAAGTGGAGAGCATCACCGTACTTAAGGACGCCTCGGCAACGGCCGTGTTCGGCGTTCGCGGAGCCAACGGCGTAGTGCTCATTACGACCAAGCGCGGCAAGGAAGGCAAGACTCGCATCGATGCCAGCACGCAATGGTCCATTCTCACCCCTACAAAGATGGTGGAGCAGGCCAGCAGCTACGACTATGCCATGTACTATAATCAGATGTGCGAAAACGACGGAATGGAGCATGCCTTCAGTGATGAGGTCATCGAGAAATTCCGTACTGGCAGCGACCCCATTCGTTTCCCGAGCACCAAATGGGATGAGTACATCATGAAAGACGCCACGCTGCAAACCAAGAACAACGTGAACATCAGTGGTGGCAACAAGACCGTGAGATACTTCATCAACTTGGGCTATTACACACAAGGCGGCTTGTTCAAGGAGTTTGGACAGGACTATGATTTCGGTTATGAATACAACCGCTTCAACTTCCGCGGCAATCTCGACATAGACCTGACCAAGACCACCACCCTCACATTCAACCTTGCCGGCAACGTGAGCAGTGCCAACAAGCCTTATACAGGACAGGGCTCTTCGGGTATGGTGAAGGCTCTCTACCAGGCTACGCCATTTTCAAGCCCCGGAATCATTGACGGCAAATACATTTCCACCGCTACGGACTACGACGACGTACAGTTGCCCTTCGTCGGAGGTAGCGGCATCACCTATTTTGGCAATGCTTCTGTGAACGGCGGATTCATGCAGACCAACATCAACAAGACGCAGATGGACCTCCAGCTCAATCAGAAGCTTGACATGATCACCAAGGGACTTTCGTTCAAAATCAAAGGCTCCTACAATAGTTCTTACTATGTCTACAAGAACGGAAGTGCCACCAAAGCCACTTACTATCCCGTACTGCTCTCCGACGGAACCATCGGATACAAGAAGGAAGGCGACGAGGGGCCACTCTCATACAGCAAGAGCTACGGCAAAGCACGCGACTGGTACTTTGAGACATCTTTAAATTACAGCCGCTCTTTCGGCAAGAACACGGTGGGAGGCTTGCTCCTCTACAATCAGAGCAAGGAATACTACCCCTCGACCTATTCCGACGTACCTCACGGATATGTGGGCATGGTGGGCCGCGTGACATACGACTACGACAACCGCTACATGGCAGAGATGAACATCGGCTACAATGGTTCCGAGAACTTTGCCAAGAACAAGCGATACGGAACCTTCCCCGCATTCTCAGTGGGATGGGTAGTGAGCGAAGAGCCTTTCTTCAAACCGGTCAAGAAGGTTGTCTCTTTCCTCAAGCTTCGTGCCAGCTACGGCAAGGTGGGTAACGACCAGATTGGCGGCAGCCGATTCATGTACACCGCCGATCCATACTATGTGAACAACAACTCACTGCGTTCAAGACACGGATGGGCCTACAACTTCGGAAATTCCACCACCTCCGGTTCCACATGGATGGGTGCTTACGAAGCAGCTCGCAACAATCCCGACGTGACATGGGAGACTGCCTACAAGCAAGACTACGGATTCGACATGTATTTCCTCGACGACCGTCTGCGCACCACATTCGACTACTACTATGAGCATCGCACCAACATCTTGCTCACAGACTACACTTCACCTTCCTATATCGGCTATACCCTGCCCTTGGTGAATGCAGGTGTTGTCAACAGCAACGGATGGGAACTCTCCCTGAAGTGGAATGACATTGTCGGCAAGGGCTTCCGCTATTGGGTGGAGACCAATATCTCACACAACCAGAACAAGGTGAAGGAGGCTAGGGAGGCCCCTGTAGAAAACGCCTATCAGGCTGCTGCAGGCCATCGTATCGGAGCAAGAGCCCTCTATAAATTCTTCGGATTCTATAGTGAGACCACCAACGAAGAATATCGTGCAAAATATGGAGTGGACATGCCAACCCAAATAGCTGGTGACAACCTCCAATATGGCGACTGCGTCTACGTGGATCTGAACGGCGATGGAAAAATCGACGCCAACGACAAGAGTCGCGAGCTTGGCTATACGGACGACCCCGAATACATGGCCGGCTTGAACCTCGGATTTAAATGGAAGCAATTGTCCTTCAGCATGCAATGGACGGCAGCATGGAACGTGTCCCGACTCATCAGCGACGTCTTCCGCCAGCCGTTCGTCAGTGCTTCGAGCACCACACAAGGAGGACTGCTGCAGTATCTTGTGGACAACACCTGGACGCCGAGCAATCCCGATGCCAACGCCAAGTACCCGCGTGCTACATGGGCCAACGCCAACAACAACTACGCTGACTGCACACTCTACGACCAGGATGCCAAATATCTGCGCCTCAAGACCTTGCAAATTGCCTATGACTTCAATTTCCCCTTCATGAAGCATATTGGCTTGAATACTTTGCAACTGGCATTGAGCGGATACAATCTTCTGACATTCACTCCCTATCTTTGGGGTGACCCGGAGGTGAGGGCTTCTTCTAGCCCCACCTATCCTTTGCAGCGTACCTACACCATCTCACTCAAAGTGGGTTTCTAACCAATAAAGCATTCTTGACATGAAATTCAATAGGAAAACAATATTCGTAGTCTTTGCAGCTCTTGGTCTGTCGGTAGGCTTCGGCTCTTGCACCGACCAGATCAAGTTTGGCGACTCCTTCTTGGAAAAGACTCCCGGCGGCTCAGTCACACAGGACACCGTCTTCAACTCCGAGGAATATGCATTGCAGTTCCTCACTGGTATTTATAGTCTTCAGTACTATGGGTTGACCTACTTCAGCGGCAGCAACTCTTCCGGTCCCAACTGGGCTTCGGGCAACGCCAGCTACTGGACGGGCAACTGTGAGGCGGCATCAGACTGCTGGCAGTTGATGTTTGCCAAATCGGCCATATATAAAAATGTGTATTCCGGGTCGCTCACAGCCAATGATGTAGCCAACGTTCTGTCCTACGACAAGAATAATTTTTGGGAGCTCATCCATTATGCTTGGACATACATTGAGAACGTGGACAGAGTTCCAGACATGAGCGACTCCGTAAAAACCAGGACCACAGCAGAAGCCAAGTGTCTTATTGCCTCTTCCTATTTCCAGCTTTTCAGAGCTTACGGAGGACTTCCCATCATCGATCATAACATAGCGGTCAATGATGCTTCTACAGCCATCCCCCGCTCATCGGTGGCTACAACGGTGAAGTTCATTGTGAAACTGCTCGACGAGGCCATCAACACCTCTACGTTCCCTTGGCAATGGAGCAGTGATGAAGCCGCCACGATGACGGGTCGCTGGACCAAGGCTGCCGCCATGGCTCTCAAGTGCAAGGTGCTGCAATTTGCAGCCTCGCCCCTTTTCAACAGCGACAAGCCTTACTACTCTGGGAATTACACCATGGATGCCGACTCACTCGTTTGGTACGGCAACTACAGCAAAGATCGCTGGACCGCCGCTCGCAAGGCCTGCGACGAGTTCTTCGCTCAGCTGGCTGCCAATGGCGGCTATTCGCTCGTGGAACCTACCGAAAAGACGCAAGAAGCCTATCGCTATGCCTATCGTTCGGCTTACTTCAATCGCAACAGTTCGGAAATTCTGCTCTCTGTCAGAGCCATGGCTTCCAAGGACTCACGCAACTACTGGCAGTACCTGTGCAACAACGAGCGCGAAAGCTTCAACGCCACACAGGAATATGTAGAAATGTTTCCTTGGTCCGACGGCACGCCTTTCAATTGGGATGAGAGTGCCGCATTGCCCGACACCTCCGCCAAGAGCCTTCAGCACATGTTCATCAAGGGAGACACCGTAGCCGGATATCAGCAATTGCAAAACCGCACCTACACACGTGACCCTCGACTCTATGAGACAGTGGAAGTAAACGGCGACCTCTATACGGCCAACATCTCCAATGGTAAGATGAGCGGCGCCAACTGCGAGATGTGGGTCGGCGGAACTCTTGCCGGCACAGCACCCAAGACGCAAAGTGGCGTCTATGGCACCAGCTATCGACACAACAAGTATGTGGTGGACCAGAACTTCTCCGCCTACTTGCGTCAATATTATCAGTGGGCCCAGATAAGGCTCTCCGACATTTATCTTACTTATGCCGAAGCCTTGGTGCAAGCAGACGACAACTATACGAAGGCCCTGCAATATGTCGATGCCATCCGTGCTCGCGTGGGTCTGAAAGGACTTGCCGAATGCAATCCTTCGGAAAATCTCACCAGCAACAAGGAGAATCTCATCAATGAGATACTGCGCGAAAGAGCCTGCGAACTGGGATTCGAGAACTCGCGCTACTGGGACTTGGTCCGCTACAAGCGTACCGACATTTTCAGCAAGAAGCTCCACATGCTGCAAATCTATCGTCTTGTCAAGAACTCTTCAGGCAAATGGGAGCGTTCAGAGTCGAAATGGTATGACGCTGACAGAAAGACCGCCAAAGAGGGTGAAGCCGGGTACAACGAGCCTTCTTATTTTGATTTCGAACGCGTTGAGATTTCAACGGGAGCTCGTGACTGGTGGAACGGTTACGACGTGAAATGGCTGCTCATGCCCTTCCCAATAGCTGAAATCAACAAAGGATACATGGTTCAGAATCCTGGATGGTGATGGGGTGTCAGCAAGAAAGATAGCTAAGAGGCCGGCTTGAAGCCGGCTTCCCTCCCGACGAACATTCAAAGAAGAAACGAAAAGGAACGAAGACGACTGTACCCAAAGAAGTGCAGGATCGTTCTTCTCAAAAGATAAAGATAAAAAAATGAATAAGAAATCACTCTATATACTGATGGCCCTTGCAGCCTTGGCACAGCAGGCACAAGCACAGCGCGACAGCGTCACGTCGCAGTTGCGTGGCCAGAACATCCAGGATGAGACGGTGGACATCGGAGCAGACCGGACATTCAAGTTGTCTGAGTCCACAGCTTCTGTGTCCGTCATCCAGAACAAGGACATCAATCGTCGCAGTGCCATCAATGCAAGCAATTCCATTCTCGGTCAGGGGCTGGGTCTCGTCTCCCTGCAGAACACCAGTTCTTACAACACGCTGGCCAACCCCACTTTCTATGTGAGAGGATTGCAGAGCCTTTCCGGTTCCAGCCCGCTCATTCTGGTGGATGGCGTGGAACGCTCCATGAACATGCTTGCGCCCGAGGAGGTGGAGAGCGTCTCTATCCTCAAAGATGCCGCTGCCGTGGCTCTCTATGGCTACAAAGGAGTTAACGGTGCCATACTCGTCACCACCAAGCGAGGCAAGGTCAAGGACAAGACCATAACCATCAGCTACGACCATGCCATGAACTTCCTCGCCAACAAGCCGAAGTTCGCCGACGCCTACACCTATGCCAACGCCATCAACGAGGCCCGCGCCAATGACGGTCTTAGCGCACGATATAACGAAAACGAACTCGCCGCGTTCAAGAACGGCAACTTGCCCGAATACTATCCCAATACCGACTGGGTGGGCGAGACCTTCCGCGACTACAGCGTGACCAACAAGCTGACTGGCGAGCTGCAAGGCGGCAGCCAGAAGTTCCGCTATTACACCATGGTGAACCTCCTATACAACAATGGCTTTATCAAGGAGCCCAACACCAACGACGGATATTCTACCAACCAGAAATACGTGAAGGGCAACCTCCGCATCAATCTCGACGCCGACATCACGCCCACCACGCTCATGAAGGTGAACCTGTTGGGATATCTTTCCGAGCAAAACCTTCCGGGAGCGAACGTGGACCTCTGGAACATGATCTACACCCTTCCTTCGGCAGCCTTCCCCGCAGTGACCGGCGAAGATACTTACGGAGGAAACTCCACATGGAGCGGCACCATCAACCCCGTGGGACAGTCGCGGGGCGCCGGTTATTACAAAAACCACAACCGCGGCTACTTCACTGACCTGACCCTACGGCAAGACTTGAGCGCACTGACCAAAGGACTCTACGTGCAGGGGCATATCTCTTACGACAACATCAACAACATCTACGAGGACCACAGCAAGACCTACATCTACACCAGCAAGACCCTGGACCTTACGAAATGGGATGGCGGAGAAGTGGAAGACGCCATGGTCAACACTTTCTCGGGAGGCTCTGTCAGCGAGTTGGGAACAGGAGCCAACACCAACTCTTATTCGCGCAGACTGAATATCGACTTCAGTGCAGACTATCAGAGACAGTTCGGCGACCACTCGCTCTACGGGCAATTCAAATACAGTTATGAGTATTTTGACCAGACGGGCATCAACGAGACGTTGTATCGGCAGAACTTCAGCTTGTTCGGACACTACGGCTATCTGAACCGCTACTTTGCCGAGTTGGCCTTGGTAGAATCGGGCTCCAGCCGCTTGGCTCCCGGTTCCAAGTGGAGCTTCTCGCCCACGCTTTCCGCCGCATGGGTCATCTCCAAGGAGAAGTTCATGGAGAATGCCGACTGGGTGGACTTCCTGAAGCTGCGCTTGAGTGCAGGCAAGATCAACGCCGACCTGCTGCCTAGCGACACGTGGACCTACTATCTCCAGCAGTACGGACAGAGCGGGGGAACCTATCCTTTCTCCAGTGGCTGGACGTCCGACTTCGGCCGCACCTATCTCGACCGCATGGCCACACAGCGTCTTTCCCACGAAAAGGCTTACAAATACAATGTCGGCATCGACGCAACGCTTTTCCATCGTCTCAACATCACAGCCGAGGCATACCTGCAACGACGCAGCGACATCTGGGTGGAAACAGATGGAAAATACACCAGCATGTTGGGCATCGACGCTCCTTACGAGGCTGACGGAAAGGTGAAGACCTGGGGCTATGAGCTGGGCTTGGACTACAACGACCAGTTCGGGCAGGTGAAATTCAATGTCGGCGGCAACGCCAGCCTCAACCGCAGCAAGATTCTCGAGCAGGACGAAGAGCCTCGTCTCTACGACAACCTCGTGCAGACAGGCAACAGACTGAGTCAGCTCTACGGATATAAGGCCATAGGATTCTTCAAGGACGAAGAGGACATCGCCAACTCTCCCACTCAAACCTTCTCTACCGTGAAGCCCGGCGACATCAAGTATGAGGACGTCAACGGCGACAACAAGATTGATGCAAACGACATGGTGAAGATTGGTTATTCCACCGTTTGCCCGGAACTCTACTTCAACTTGCATCTCGGAGTTGAATACAAGGGATTCGGCATCTATGCCCTCTTCCAGGGCACCGGTCGGTACAGCGCCATGCTCAACACCCAGAGCATGTTCGCTCCGCTGGTGGGAAACACCACCATCTCCGAATATTACTACAACAACAGATGGACCGAGGAAACGGCAGAGACGGCCAAGTTCCCGAGACTCAGCTCGGAGAGCAACAGCAACAACTATCGCAACAACACGGTGTTTCTCTGCAACCGCTCTTACTTCAAGCTCCGCAATTTGGAAGTCTACTACAACTTCCCTGCTAAGCTGTTTGCTCAAAGCAAGTCCATCCACGGAGCCAAAGTCTATGTACGTGGCGTGGACCTCTTCAGCATCGACCACTTCGACGTGCTTGATCCGGAAGCCTACGGAGCCAGCAGCCCTCTCACTCGCAACATCAGCGCAGGTTTTTCCGTTACATTCTAAATTTCTATAATGATTAACACTATGAATATCAAGAAATCAGTCGTCTGTGGTACGCTCGCTGTCCTGGCACTTGCCTCGTGCGACGACAAGATGAACTACAACGAATACAACGTCTACGACAAGGATTACATCACCTCCACCTTCACAAAGGTTGGTGGCTTCATGACCGACATCTATAATCATGTTGACTACGACTTCGGCCAGTATTATAGTGGCGCAATTCTCGGTTCAGCTTCCGACGAAAGCGAATATGCCTATAGCGGCAATTCGATAGAGGACTTCTATAATGGAGGATGGAGCGCCGTAAATGCAAAAAGCACAATATGGTCAAGCATGTTCGAAGGCATCTATATCTGCAACCATGTGTTGGGCGAAATGCAAGGCCTCACCTTCGACGACCTGAAGCTCAACTCCGACTATGAGGCTCAGATGCACCGCTATGAGAACTACAAGTGGGAATGCCGATTCATGCGTGCCTACTTCTACTTCAATCTGGTGAAGCAGTATGGGGGTGTGCCCATCATCGACAAAGAAATGACAGCCGACGAAATCAATCAGCTCAGCCGCAACACTTCCGACGAGGTGTTCCAGTTCATCATTGACGAGTGCGACGCCATCAAGGACAGCATCATCAAAGACTACGCCGACGAGGGCAACTATCAAATAGCACCCGCCGAAACGGGTCGCGCCAACAACCTGGCAGTGCTTGCGCTGAAGGCACGAGCTGCTCTGTATTGGGCAAGTCCGCTCTTCAATGCTTCCGGCGACAAGGAACGCTACCACGATGCTGCCCTCTACTGCAAGCAGCTCATTGACTCTTGTACCGCCAGAGGCATGGCGCTGACCGACAATTATGCTGATTTGTGGGCTACCGACAACTGGTCGAACGAGAACATCTCGAAAGAGATTATCTTTGCCCGTCGTATTTACGGAAGTGGAACGAACGGAGCCTCCAACACATTTGAAGGCTACAACTATCCTGTCGGCATTGAGGGTGGAAATGGCGGCAACTGCCCCACTCAGAACTTGGTGGACGCCTATGACATGCAGGCTACGGGTCTTGGCATTGACGAGGCTGGCAGCGGATACGACGAGAGTAATCCTTATGCAGGCAGGGACCCCCGCTTCCAGGCTACGATAGCCAAGAATGGAGACATCTGGCCTACGTCCTACAAGACGACTCTCGAAACCTATCAGAATGGTACCAATGGTCAACCGCTTTCGGGTGGTACACCTACAGGCTATTATGTCAAGAAATATTGCCACGGAACCATCGACCTGCGCTCAAGCAGTAAGTATACGGCCGACAACCACGACTGGATCACCTTCCGACTGGGTGAGTTCTATTTGGACTATGCCGAAGCCGTGTTCCGCTATCTCGGGTCGGCGGACGCCACGAGTTCCGAATTTCCCATGTCCGCCCGCGAGGCAGCCAGCAAGACTCGAGTGCGCGCCGGAATGCCGGCTTTCCCGACAAACTTGAGCAACGACACTTTCTGGGAGAAGTACAAGAAAGAGCGTATGGTGGAACTGGCGTTCGAAGGCCACCGCTTCTGGGATGTGCGTCGTTGGAAAGAGGCCGACAAATATTTCAAGAGCATCACTGAAATGAAACTCACGAAGAACGACGACGGCTCCATCTCCTACACGCGCAATACCGTCAGCCGGCAGTGGGACGACAAGATGTATCTCTTCCCCATCTCACAGAGCGACTTGCTGAAGAACACCAATCTGGAGCAGAATCCCGGTTGGTAACCCTTTTGCCCATACCAATTTTCTTGATGGGCAATCCAATCTCCGCACAATTAGAATCACCTCATTACTTAGGTAGTGAGGTGATTTTTTTTATAACTAACATCTCTGTTGATTACAGGCAAGCTAAAACTTTATAGGTGGGTTCTATTAATTATGTCGAGTCGGATTTTGGATTTTAGGCGAGGGCAAAGAGTAAGTGAGCGAAGGAGTGTAGCGGGCTACACGACTAAGAGAACTTACACTTTGCACCGCATAAAAGCAAAATACGACCGAAATGATAGAGACCATCAAAAGGAAAATTTAAAAACAGAATTAATAGAACACACCTATAGGTGGGTCCTGTCAATTACCGCCAAAATTTGCTGTTTGACAATGGCGCCGTTTTGCCGTCTTTCGATCTCTCTTCGGCTCAAACAGCCAGCTCACTCGGTCGACTGTCCGCATGACTTCTTCGTCCGCCGTCTCTTTGTCCTCGAAGAAATCCTCGAAAGCTGACAAAGCTGATTGGCAGAGTCCACCAGAAAACACTATTCTTTCTCGAAGTGGACGATTATACAAATCATCGTACGATATTATAAAAGTATCACTCCATAAAGTCATATCTTTGCAACAAATTCATTCAAACGGTATACAACCAGCCAAAGATAGCCTATAATCTTGAATAAAATGCTGAATGGACCTGCAGCGTTTCTTTCATTAAAAAAATCAGATATGAAAAGACAAATCTCAATTATCAAAGTGACTATCGTCAACAAACAAGTAACTTTGCGAAGAGGCAATACTACTTTTTGAAACAGGCGACCACTCTCATAATTCCAGCCCACATTTGCAATGGCATGAGGACAACTCGGCAACTGGATTAGACCAAACGTCGATTCGTAACGGAGGCCCTGACTTCCATAATGGGGGAAGGACGCCACAGTCGCTGAGAATTGAGAGGTCGCTCCATAACCAAAGCCCTAAGCAAAGCTCTGTTCAAGAACGTACGCATTACTAACGATTATTTTTTAATTGACAACATGAAACAACTGATGATGAAAACAAAATGGATGATTGGTTTGCTGCTGACCATGACCTACCTGCAAGCGTCGGCCCGACAAACTTATAATTTCAATTCTGCATGGACGATGAGCCATCCACACAAGACGGTGACCCTGCCTCATGCCTGGAACGAAGACGAAGCGTTCAGGGTCAGCACCTATGAGACTTCAACAGCGGTGGTCTGGTACCGGAAACACTTCAAGTTACCCAAATCCGCCGCGGGTAAACGCGTCTTCATCGAGTTTGAAGGAGCCCGGCAGGCTGCCGAAGTGTGGCTGAACGGACACAAGTTGGGTCTCAGCGAAAACGGAGTCATGGCTTTCGGATTTGACATGACTCCCTATATCAAAAAGGGAGATAATTTTATCGAAGTAAAAACCGACAACGACTGGAACTATCGCGAGCAATCGTCCGGTACACGTTATCAGTGGGCATCCAAGCCGTTTAACGTGAATTACGGTGGTCTGCCCAAGAATGTCTGGCTGCATGTCACCGACCAGGTTTACCAGACATTACCTCTCTACAGCAATCTCGCCACCACAGGTACCTATATTTATGGTTACAACTACGATGTGGCTCACCACACTGCCACCGTTCATGCTGAAAGTCAAGTCAAGAACGAGACGGACAAGGCCGTTACCAGAGGATTTCAAGTAATTGTCAGCGAGATGGACGGTCGTGAGGTGGCACGTTTCAACGGACCTCAAGTCACCATTCCTGCTCACGGCTGCAGTATCCTTTCCGCCGAGGAACGTATTAGCAAATTGCATTTCTGGAGCTGGGGATATGGCTATCTTTATAAGGTGAAGACCATACTGACCGACAACGGACAGCCCACTGACGAGGTGACGACCGTGACGGGATTTCGTAAGACCGAATTCAAGCAAGGACTCTTTTATCTCAACGATCGAGTTATCATGGTGCACGGCTATGCTCAGCGTTCCTCCAACGAATGGCCGGGAGTGGGTATGAGCGTGCCGGCCTGGCTTTCAGACTATAGCAACGACCTGCTGGTAAAGTCGGGCGGTAATCTCGTGAGATGGATGCATATCACACCTTGGAAACAAGACGTGGAAAGTTGTGACCGAGTGGGACTGATAGAAGCCATGCCAGCCGGCGATGCCGAACATGATGCTACGGGACGACAGTGGCAGCAGAGGTTGTTGCTGATGCGCGACGCCATCATCTATAACCGAAACAATCCCAGTATTATCTTCTATGAGTGCGGCAATCAGCGCATCAGCGGGCAACACATGCGTGAGATGAAGGCACTGCGTAATCAGTTTGACCCCTACGGAGGCAGAGCCATCGGCAGCCGCGAGATGCTCGATCAGCCCGAAGCGGAATACGGCGGTGAAATGCTTTATGTCAACAAGAGCGACACCAAACCTGTATGGATGATGGAATATTGTCGCGACGAGGGCTTGCGTTGGTATTGGAACTCATGGAGCTACCCCTATCACAAGGAAGGCGACGGACCTCTCTATCGCAACGCTCCTGCAACATCTTACAACCACAATCAAGATGAATTCACCAAGGAACTGGTGCGCCGTTGGTACGACTACTGGCTGGAGAGACCCGGCACGGGCACCAAGGTGAACTCCGGAGGCGCCAAGATTATCTTCAGCGACACGCAGAGTCACGGACGCTCGGCCGACAACTATCGGGTCAGCGGTGTCGTAGATCCCATGCGTATTCCCAAGGATCCTTACTTTGCCCACCAGGTGATGTGGGACGGATGGGTGGACGACCTCAAGCCCCGCACCTATATCGTGGGTCACTGGAACTACAAGCCCGGATTCAAGGTGCCCACCATCTACGTGGTGAGCAATGCCGACAGCGTGATACTGAAACAGGGCGGCAAAGTGCTACGTCCGGACAGTCACGACTATCACTTCCTCTACACCTTCCATAACGTGCTTTACACCGACAGTACACTGGAGGCAATCGGCATGGATCTCAACGGCAAGGAGGTGTCGAGCTATACACTGCATACAGCCGGCGAGCCTCATCATCTGAAGCTCACCCCCTTAGAGAACCCGACGGGATGGAAAGCCGACGGCAACGACGTGGTGCTTATCCAAGTAGAGGTCGTGGACAAGGATGGACGACGGTGTCCGCTCGACAATCGCGTGGTGAAGTTCTCCATCAAGGGCCCTGCCGAATACAGAGGCGGAATCGCCAAAACGAAGAATGCGAACAAGAATGCCAATCAGGCGGCACTGAATTCTACTTCGGCAGAAGCCAACGGCAAGACCAACAAATATGACATGGAAACCTGGAAACGGCTCAACCACGTACTCAGCGACACGCTGCCCGTGGAGTGTGGTGTCAACCGGGTGATGCTCCGGTCGCTGAACAAAAAGGGCAACGTGACGGTGAAGGCCACCGCCGAAGGACTGCCTGCTGCTACATTAACTCTTGCTACGCTGCCCGTTGAAGTGAAAGACGGACTCACCACCTATATGCCTGCCGATGGACTGCAATGTCGACTCGACAGGGGCGAGACGCCTTCCTCTCCCAGTTTCAAGCAGAAAAGACGCGAAGTGGCCATTTTCAATGCCAAAGCAGGCAGTGGCAACGACGTCTCCATGAGCTATGACACCTACGAAAACACACAATGGACAAGTAAAGCCGAGACGGACAGTGCCTGGGTGACCTATGAACTCTGTGAGAATACCAAAATTGACGAAATCGTGATGAAATTGGGTAATTTCAGAGCTACCACCTATCCCATTGCTGTCTATGCAGGTGACTCCCTGATATGGAAAGGATGGACGCCCAAGACATTGTCGTTCATCCACATCCCCATGCACAATGCTCCTGCTTCGTCTAAGTACACTATCCGCATGACAGGTAATAGTACCACGCGCGATGCTTTCGGCGAGGTAAAGGAAATGGACAGCCGGAACAATGAAAAAGCCAATAAGGAAAGCCGCAAGCTCAAAATCATAGAAATCGAATTCCTCAAGAATTTATGATAATGTCACTCTTGAATTATCGAGAATGTTGAAATTTAGGATAATTAGAAATATGTATTTTTGCAGACTCCTTGCCATGACAATGGCGGGAGTCTGCTCGTGCTGGACCATGGCCCGGACGAAGGTTTACATTGCTAAATATAAAGATAACAAACCTGCCGCCGTCAGTTACACCTTCGATGACGGATTGCTTGAACAATACACGGAGCTTTTCCCGGTTCTAAAGCAACTGGGACTGAAAGCATCGTTCTGCATCAACGGGAATACCATTAACCGCAATGAACGACAACTGGCTCAAGGCGGCAGCGACTCGCTTGTCATTAAAAAGCCGCGCATGACATGGGCCATGATTAAAGAAATGAGTGACCAGGGGCAGGAAATCTCCTCGCACGGATGGGCGCATATCAACGTCAATAAGATCAGCGGAGAAGCCCTGCGTTATGAGGTACAGCACAATGACACAGTAATCTTTCAGCACACAGGAGTTTTTCCACGTACCTTTTTCTATCCTGGCAATGCCAAGAGTCCGGAAAAGATTGCATTCTGCTCTCGCGACAGGGTCGGCACCCGAACGAGACAAATCAGTATCGGGTCGAAGCGTTCGCCGGAATGGCTACACCAATGGGTGAGAGGACTCATCAAGAACGGTGAATGGGGCATCGGCATGACCCACGGCATCAGCAGGGGCTATGATCATTTCCGCAATCCCCAAATACTCTTCGATCATCTGGCAGATGTGGCACAGTTGCAAGACAGCATCTGGGTGGGCACTTTTCACGATGTGTCGGCTTATGTCAGAGAACGCGATTCGGTGAATATCTTTGTCAAGGAGAAACGACACGCTATTATCGTGAAACCGGAGACACGACTTGACTTGCATATCTTCGATTATCCGCTTACGCTCGTGGTGGAAACTCCTGTGGATGAAGCCCGCTACAAAGACGGGACATCAGCCATAGTAAGCATAGACGGCAATCGGTCGCTCATCAACTTCCTGCCCGCCAAAGGAACACTGACTATCAAGAAGAAATCAAGCAAATAATTCTGATACATTTGCTACAAACCCGTCATCTAGCATTATTCAACAGGCATTGCCCTTCGCCGGTCTGAAAACGAAAATGAAATTTTACCCATGAACAAATTACTATTTTTGCTCTTCCCCGTTTTATTGATACTCCTTCCACAATCCGCGGATGCCTCCGAGTTCGTCTGGTACGACGGGAGTCATCCCGTAAGCGTAAAGGTGGAAGGTAAGGCCACGCCTGTGGTCTCGACGGCACTTCAACTTTTTTCCTCTGACATGCTTGCCGTGACGGGACATGCCGCAGTAACGGCACCGGCCAGTCGCGCCACCATTCGCGTGATACAGTTGGACTGCTTTCGCGGTAATCGCCGACAGCTTTCCCAAGCTGGTGTACCCGTTGACAGTCTCCTCCGTGTACCCGACGCCTTTTATATAGGGGTAGTTCAAGGCAGGCAATGGCTGGTAGTGGGCAGCAATGGCCGTGGTGCTGCTTACGGCTTGTTGCAATTGTCGCGACTGGCCGGTGTATCGCCTTGGATATGGTGGAACGACGTGAAGCCGCAACCGCGTACACGACTCACTGTCGATGCTTCTTACCATGACTATCAGCGTCCGTCGGTTACCTATCGCGGCATCTTCATCAACGACGAGGACTGGACTCTTCAGCCTTGGAGTTGGACAAATTATTCTCCAGCCAAGCCGGGACTGATTAGCGCAGCCACCTATCGTCGTGTGTTCCAACTGCTGATGCGACTTCGTGCCAACGCCATTTGGCCTGCCATGCACGGTTCTTCGGTGCCTTTCTATCGGGTGCCGGGAGCCAAGGAGGCTGCCGACAGTTGCGGCATCGTTATCGGCACTTCACACTGTGAACCGCTGATGCGCAACAATGTCGGTGAGTGGGATGTCGCAAAACGTGGCAGATACAACTATATTACCAATAGCGACGAGGTGAAGCGCTACTGGATTGAACGACTACAAGAGGTGAATCGCTATGAAAACATCTACACCATCGGCATGAGAGGCATACACGACGGGTCGATGGAAGGCGTGAAAACAATGGACGAAAAACAGAATGCCCTGCAGCGTGTCATTGACGACCAGCGAAAGCTCCTTGCAAAATATGTCAACAAGGATGTGACCAAGGTACCCCAGCAGTTTGTGCCTTACAAGGAGGTTCTGTCCATCTACGAGAGAGGACTGCGGGTGCCCGATGACGTAATGCTGACATGGTGTGACGACAACTATGGATACATGACGCGACTGAGCGACTCTGCAGAACAGAAGCGAACTGGTGGAGGAGGTGTCTACTATCACCTGAGCTACTGGGGACGTCCTCACGATTACCTGTGGCTCACCACTACTCAACCTGGGCTCATCGTCAACGAGATGCGTGAGGCGTGGGACCATAATGTACGACGGTTATGGATAGTGAACGTACATGATGTCAAGATTGCCAGCTACGACCTCGAACTTTTCCTTGACATGGCCTGGAACATTAATTGCGTGCGCCCGGAGAGTGTAGGAGACCATCTGGCCCAATGGCTGCAAACTCAATTTGGGTCTGAAGTCGGTAAGGAACTCTTGCCGGTGATGCGACAATTCTATCGGCTCTGTGCCGAACGGAAACCCGAGTTCATGGGATGGAATCAGAACGAACTGAACAAAAAAGTCTATCCGCGCGGACTCTCGCCGGTAAAGGACAGCGAGTTCAGCGAGAGCGAGTTTGGCGGCGAGCTGTACCGCTTCCTCGACCAATGGCAGGGACTGGCCGACAAAGTGGATGCCATCGCCAAACGGGTGCCCCGTCGATGCCATGATGCCTATTTCGCCATGATAACTTATCCCGTGAAGTCAGGCGCAGCCATGGCACGTAAATGCCTTGAGGCGCAGCGCGCACGTAACATAGCCCGTGGTTCTTATGATAGTCATCGGTGGCTGCGTGACAGTTTGCTCTACACGACCTGCGCCAACTCCCAGCAGGCTTATCAGACCATACGGTCATTAACACGCTACTACAACGACTCGCTTGCCGGCGGGAAATGGAAAGGACTCATGTGCGACATTCCGCGTGACCAATATGTATTCTTCGCGCCCAAGTTGCCCGTCATGCTTACCGACGAGGAAGTGAAGCAATATGCCACTTCGGTAACATCTGCACGTCCGCTCGACGAAAAGACACTCGACGGTTGCGTGGCTCGCAATGCCTGCAATTATTCTTCCGCTGACAAAGGCATAACCGTTGTTGACATGCTCGGACACAGCAATCGGGCAGTGAGCCTGCCCAAGGGGAAACAGGTGAACTATCAATTTGATGTCGACAGTACGGGAGCAGCTAAGTTTACGGTGGCGCTCATTCCCACCCAACCGAACGACAAGGGTGACTTACGCTTCTCTGTACAGATTGATGGAGACACTCCGAAAGTGTTCTCACTCAAGGAACCTTACCGGTCGGAGCAATGGAAACTCAATGTACTAAGAGGTCAGGCGTTGAAGTCGTGGGAGACGAATCTCAGCAAGGGTTCACACACACTTACCATACGGGCCCTCGACGAGCACCTGCTGGTTGACCAGTGGATGGTTGACTTCAACCCCAGCCGAAAGTTCTATCTCATTCCGACTAAAATAATA
>JBMNUW010000058.1:0-18134 GCA_050946475.1 Prevotella sp. | reverse complement strand
ACTTGCGCTACACTGCTACACCGCTACACCGCTACATAAGGACTATACAGACATGCAACGAGAAAAACACAGAAAATGAGACTATAAAGTAAAAATATATTATATTATTATATATTATAATATTAATTAATATATTAATAATTAGTATTTTATATATTCTTCCTATTGCATCTTCTTATTTTACAAACTCGACGATTCCGACATGCGATAGCTATAAATGTAGCGGTGTAGCGGTGTAGCAGTGTAGCGGATGAGGGAAGAAAGAAAAAGGGCGGGGAGTTGGAGAGTTCAGAAAAAGGTTGTATATTTGCAGGTCGAAAGAATAAACTGATGAAAACAGAAATAGCGAAATATCCAGAAGAAATTACAGAGGACGGACTTTTGATGTACGGACAGACGAGCATGGACAACTGCCTTGCCGTGCTGACCCACTATGCCCATAATGCAGAGGATGCCGACGAGGAAACCCGTCGCGACATCGTGCGCCTTGCCGAGGACTGGCTGGAGGCCAAGCAGAGCAAGGACAAGACGCTTGAATATGATCACGAGGATATAGTGGATGCTGTTGCCGAGCCTGTGCAGTCCGACCTCTTCGCCGACTTCTTCAAAGTACCGTTTCCCGCGCCCGAGCATCCTAAGTTCACGTTTATTGACTTGTTCGCCGGGATTGGCGGGTTCAGACTGGCCATGCAAAACCTCGGTGGAAAATGTGTTTATTCGTCTGAATTTGACTCGCAGGCTCAAAAAACCTATCTTGCCAATTATGGCGACATGCCATATGGCGACATTACAAAAGAGTCGACAAAAAGTTTTATCCCTAAAGATTTTGATGTGCTTTGCGCCGGCTTCCCATGCCAGGCTTTCTGTAAATATAGTTAAGTTATGGACGACATAATAACAACTCATCAAAGAACAAATCTTCCTTGGTCAAAGGAAGAGACTATGGTTGCTTTCAATGTTTATTGCAAGATTCCATTTAACAAAAGCAACCAATTCCATCCTCTAATTATAGAATTTGCAGCTTTGTTAGGGAGATCTGCTGCTTCTCTTAATATGAAAGTTGGAAATTTTGGTCGTCTTGACCCGACCCTACGAGCTCAAGGAATAGTTGGCCTACGCCACGGTGCGAAGATGGAGAAAAAGGTTTGGCATGAATTTATGACAAATCCAGATGTAATGGCAATTAAAAGCGAAGAGATAATTGATAAACTTAGACGTGCACACGAGACTGCAATAGAAGAAGACATTTTAAAAAAACAACACTCTGGGGAACACGCAAATTCTGATAAGCAAAGAAATAAAACTGACTTTGACATTTTGAATAATCTCCCTGCTGGAGAAGAACGCATAACTACAAAAAAGGAACGAATTAGACAAGACTTCTTCCGCAATGTTGTATTAAGTGCTTATAATAATCAATGCTGCGTTTCAGGTATAGGAAATACAGAATTGTTAGACGCTTGCCATATTCTGGATTGGGCAACTAATGAGGAAAATAGAACTAATCCACAAAATGGATTATGCTTAAATGTATTCTTTCATAGAGCTTATGACAAATATTTATTCGCGGTAACACCTGATTACGAAATCGTTATATCCGATAAGTTGGTGGATAATACTATAGATGAACGTACGAGGACTTATCTAATAAAGTTGAGGGGTAAGCAAATAATTTTACCTGACCACTTCTTGCCTAAAAAGGAATTTTTGGAAGAGCACTTCTGCTCCTTTATACATAATCAATAGTTAGGGAATGAAAGAAAGAAAAGTTTGGGTTGTACTTCATGGTTCGGATTTAAATCATGACAATGAGGATTATCGATTGTATGCAACATCAAATATAGATAAAGCACATTCAATAATTGATAATGTTGAGAAAATCTGCAAAGAAAGTGAATCTGAATGTTCATATGATTGGAAATGTATAAATACTACATCTCACTGTGTTTATGTCGTTTGGTTAAATGAACTTTCACGTATATATGCTGGCATGGATATTTTGTCAGTAGTAGATAATTTAAAGGATGCCAAGCAGGATTTTCATGATATTTGGCAGCACCAATCTTATAGATGGAATTTTAATTCTATTTATACTGAAGGTCAATTAGAAGAGCCTACCATAGGTTTTGATAATTCGAATATTAAAATATATTGGAGGAATAATTGCGACGATTGTGAGCAGACTATGGGAATTGCTCGCTTAATGATAAATGATTAATTTTTCATGGTTTCCGCTACCGTCTCAACGACCCGCGTCTCCCCGGTCATCCCGACTTGGTGCTGAGGAAGTACCGCACGTGCATCTTTGTCAACGGTTGCTTTTGGCACGGTCACGACGGCTGCAAATATTTTAAGCTGCCACAGACCAACACTGATTTTTGGCGGAAGAAGATAAGCCGGAACAAAGAACGTGACAAGGAAGAGCAACGACAATTGGCAAAGATGGGCTGGCATTGCATCACAGTATGGGAATGCCAACTAAAGACCCCTCAGCGTGAGCAGACGCTAAGAAGCCTTGCCTTCACCCTCAACCGCATATATCTCGATGACCATGCGAAGCCATACGGCCAGATAGAAGAAACGTCTCAGATGGCAGCGGAGCCATTGGGCGGAAACGATTAAAATATCAGGATTCCACGTTTTTGATATTTTTTCTTCGATTATTTGCGCAAAAAGAATATTTTCCTTAACTTTGTGTATCAGAAACTAACACGACCTAAGGTGCTTTGCCGACGGCCTATTGAAAACAATCAGAAAAGACTAATACACAATGGCAACATTCGCGCTATACAACTATGAGTTTGAAATCTCCCTGCCCGACGATCCCACGCCCGACCTCTTCGGCAACGTGTCGCCCGTAACCACCGCCAAGGCCAACTTCGCTCGGCGGCAGAAGGTGTTCGACGAGCTGCTGGGCAACGACCACGACGGCTCAAAGCCCATCACCTATCTGTCCAAAAGCGGCAAGCTGACCTACAAACACAAGTGGCTGATGAAGCCGCAGGACGGCATCTACTATTTCCGGCTGCTCCATGAGCACAAGCGCAAGCTCCACGACGAGGACCTGCGCGAGCATCCGGCCGAGGACTATACGGGCTGCCGTGTTTTCTTCGACAACCGGGAGGGCATCCAGCGGCTGGCCATAGAGATGAACGCCTCGTTTGGCAAGCTCCCCACCGCTGAGGCCATTCTCTCCCGTGGTCTCAACGACGCACTGGGGAACCGGTATTTTCTTAAAGTGCGGCTCGAACATCTGCTTAAGCCCTCTCGCTTTTGGGAAATCGTGGGCGACCGCACATCTTATCCCAAGGGGTTCAGCAAGATGAATCTCTATTTTCCACCCATCAACCTCGAAAGACTTTCCGAGCACATCGACTATATCATCAACAAAGGCCGTGCGACGCTCGGCAGCGACTCCACTGTCAGTTTCAAGGCACCCAGAGGCACTTCGCTCAGCCTTGACCCGAAAGACGAATGGACCAACAATATGGTGACTTCTGCCAGTGCCATTGGCGGCAACGATGCCATTACGCTGTTCCCCATAGGCAAGAAGAAGGTGCAAGTGGGCCACGACAACTACGAGGAAATCAATCTACCGGACGACAAACTCGACCAGATTGAGCACGGCGACATGGGCCTCTTCGGGCTCGACGACATCAAGGCCAAGCTGAAAACCGGTATCTAAACTATCTCTCCCTGCAGCATGCGTATGATGGATGATGACGACATAGAGCGATTGCATCAGACCTACAGGCGTGACGACCTCTACAGATACTGGAGTGCCACGTTGTCGGAGCTGGAACTGAAATGGGGACTGCCCAATCAGGTCGTGGTTTGGTATCACTCTGAAAGGCTGATTGACAAGCTAAGGAATGTGGGTGAGGACCCGCAGTCGGAGATAGCTTATCTCTTCAATAAGTTTCTGACAAAATGCAGAATGAATGCGATGGTCAGTGCTACGGTCAATCCGGGTTATGACCGCCCTATGGCCATAGCACAGGAGGTCTTCGCCCTGGCATTCGTGCGCCTCGCCAATGCCGTGGAGAAAGGGCATGAGCACGACGACATTGCCAACGATGAGATTTGCGTCACCATTTGGACGCTGCTGCATAATAGCATGTTTTTCAACTGGCTGCTTGAATATTTCCGGCGGAAGAAAAAGGACAGTACCGGCAATCCCATCCATATCACTCCCTCCGACCCGATGAAGAAAGCGCAGCTTGACACGCAGCTGCCATCAGAACAAGATGAGGTCAAGAAGCTCTACAGCGAGGTAATGAGGATCACGCGGCCATTGAACGACCTGCTTTCAGAAGACAACCAAAGGCAGTGGCAAGACCTCTGGCACAGAATCACCGACGACGAGCATCTCCGCGGCAAGCTCAGGCAGCCAACGCCCCAATCCCATCGTTTTGGCGACATCAACGGCAAGATGATTTGTAACGTGCTGGGGATGTTCAGAAACAACTGCTGCCAAAACATTGCCGTGAGCAAAATGAACAAGAGCCTTGACCATGGCAATGTCACCAGCTACATCCGCAACTTTACCGACGAAGGTTCCGACAGCGTGGTTGACAAGAATGAGCGCAGGAAAATAGAGACTTTTATCAAAGGCTGATAACCGTTTGATTATCAACTGATAAAAATCTGATAAGTTATTAATAAGCAAAAATAAGGCAGTCAGAAACCTTGTATTTTTATCTTCGGACTGTCTTTCCTATCTTTGTGCCCGCATCAGGTGGTAAACCTGGTGCGGGCTTTTTCATGTAATGTAAAGTCACAAACAACATGTCTCACCCGAGGGGAGTGGGCAGGAGAAATCTCATGAGGTAAAGCAGCGCTGCGTTTCCCGTGCTTTCTCTTCTCACAACTCTTGGGAAGAATGCAACAGAAGCACTGGACGCGACAGCGTGTCCAATCCCGGCGGCAGCAGAAACGTCGCCATCCCTTCGACGACTCCACCACGCTGGGCGACCTTGTGCGCCCGGATAGATGGCGACGCATCGACGAACTCATCCGGTCGCTCGGCGACTATCTCACGGACTCCGACATCCCGCCACGCTTGCGCACGGGTCTTTTCTTCAAGCCGTCGGCCCTGGAAGCCTATGGGCGCACGTTGCTCTACGTCTACTTGCGGCAGTTTCTGCAACCTGACAGCGACGGGCGGAGCATCCTCCGTGTCAGCAAAACGGTCTTTTACAGTTATCTCGCCGACTCTGCCCACAGCAATTTAGGCGTGTCTATGCAGACGATAAAAGCGGCTGTAAATAAGGCGGTTATATGACGTTGATTAACATATTTTCAGAACAATACGCAAGACTAAATTGCTTGCGAGGATTGGAAACATAGGGTATATTTGCAAACGTCAACCGAAAGGAAGACAAAACAATCATCGGGGTGGCCACCTCCAATTAATGAACAATTTAATTTTATTTTTTATGAGAAAGACTTTTAAGATTGTAAAACTCCTTGCCCTCCGTCAGGGCACTTCGGAGCGGACAGGACAAGAGTGGAAGAGCCGCGAGGTCGTGCTCGAGTCAACCGAGGCGGTGATGTACCCCGACCTCATCGTGGCCACCCTGCGCGGCGAATGGGCCGAGAACCCCGACTTCCGGGATGGCGACATCATCGAGGCCAGTCTGAGCTTCTACGCCCATGAGAAAGATGGGCGGTGGTACAATAACATTAGAGTAATTAAAATCGAGAAGAAATGAGAATACGTTTGATTATTTCCGACGACGACTATCGTCGCATCCTCGCCACACCGAAGCGTGTGCGCGGCACCATCTGTCAAAACTCACCCGAGGAGTTCTGCTTCCGGGCCTACAGTGAGAGCAATGAGGCGGACCAGCTGCCCAAGCGACAGTTCAAGACCAAACACTCCACGACCACGGTCAACAGCAAGCGCATCCGGCTCTACATGAGCATTCCGCGCGAGGAGACCACCGACCCTGCCGAGATTATCTACGACGAGGTGGACGACGCCGCCAGCTTCGTGGAGCAGAATATGGAGGAATAAAACGCCAATCATCGTTTTTTCTTCCTCCTACCGCGCTGGCGCGGATATAAAGAATATCGGAGAATATTTGAGAAAATAATATTTTTAGATATTCTCTGATTTTCTCAATATCCCATCGGAGATGGGTAGGAGGAAGAAAAAACTAAAAATTACTTTTCTTATGTTTGATTATATTCAAAACATTCGTTCGCACCATACGGTGCCATGCACCGCCGAGATTCTTCATACGGTGATGCAATCAACCATTGTCGGCATGACCTGCGCCGAGATTGCCGACTGCCACGAGCAGATGCTGCGGGGCGAGATGAGCCGCGAGGACTTCGAGACAAAGAAATCGGAACTCAAGCGTCGTCTTCCTGCTTTCTGCTTCCACGCTCATTTCAAGAACGGGCGTAGGCTCAATGCCGATGCCGTGCCGTCGGGACTCTCGATTCTCGACATTGATCACATCCCTTCGCCCGAAGTCTTTTTCAATGAGAAAGTCAAGGACAGAGCCAAAGAGTTAGGCATTGTCCTTGCTCATAAGACTCCGAGCGGTGAGGGGCTGCGCCTCGTATTTGTCATCCCCGAGGGCATGGGGCTGGTGGAAGGTCAGCAGTGGCTGGCTCAGCAAATTGGATTGAAAGAGTTTGATGAGGCTTGCAAGGACTTGGCACGTTGCTCGTTTGCTGTGCCCGAGGAGTATGTGTTGTATTGCAATGAGGAGGAGTTGTTTGCCGAAAGAGGCGGCAACATTCCGCCAAGCCCGCAAGGTGACACTGTGATGCAACAACCGCACGGTAACACCGTAGGGGCGGGGTTTTTCCCCGCCCTAACCCCGCAGGATGAGAATGATGCCCCACATAATGAAAAAATTACCCACAAGGGGGTTAGGGCGGGGATAAACCCCGCCCCTACGGCAAAACCCGCAGCAACATCAGAATCGGCAAAACCCGCAGCCGCGTCAGATTCGGCAATACCCGCCGCAACGTCGGAATCGGCAATACCCGCAGCAACATCAGATTCGGCAATACCCACAGCCGCGGCCAAACCCCTCTTCGTCTTCGACCTCTGCCGTGAGCAGGCCGGACTGAAAGACGTGGACATCAACGCCCGTGGCTCGCGCCACAACTCCCTGCTGGCCATCCTCAGCGTGGGAGCCGCCCGGCTCTTGTCTGAGGCTGAGGCGATGGCCGTGGTAGCCCTGCGAATGCCCGACTTCTATAAGGAGTCCGACTGCCGTCAGCTTATCCACGACTTCTACGCCAAATATCACGACGACTCGAAGATGATGTCGGCCACCGTGCAGCGCATCAACGCTCGCGCCGAACAGCTCGCCAAGCAACAGCAGAACAAGATTGACAAGGCGCAGGAAGACGAGGCGGAGGAGGAAGCGGAGACGACGGAAGCCACCACGACGCAAAGCACCAATGCCTTTCCCGAAATTCCTCCCATCCCCGGCTTGAAGCAGAGCCTCACGGGTGTGCCCGAGCAGATGCGCATGCCTGCCCTCTGCGCCCTACTGCCGATGGCCGCCTCCTACGCCGACGACGTTACCTTCCGCTACTGCGACGGCCGCGAGCAGCGCTTGGGACTGATGAGTATCGTCGTGGGCGAGCAGGCCTCGGGAAAAAGCGTCTGCAAGGACATCATCGACCTGTGGCGCGGACCCATGGACGAGGACGACGAGCAGGGACGACGCAAGGAGGACGAGTGGAAGAAGAAACGTAAGAACCGCCGCGCCAACGAGAAACTCGACCCCGAACCGGAGGTGCTCATTCGTGACGTGCCCATCACCATCTCCTGCTCCACGCTCTTGAAGCGACTGAAGAACGCCCAAGGCCACACGCTCTACTCGTTCTGCTCAGAGCTCGACACATTGAGAAAAACCAACGGCGCAGGCTCGTGGTCGTCGAAATATGACATCTACCGCCTCGCTTTCGACCACGACGAGTGGGGTCAGGACTACAACTCCGACCAGGCTGAGAGCGGCATGGTCAGCGTGGGTTACAACTGGACCATCCTCGGAACCTACGGAGCCTTGGGCAAATGCTTCAAAGGCGAGAACATCGAGAACGGTCTTTCGTCGCGCGTCATCGTCAGCGAGATGCCCGACTCGGCTTTTGCCCCGATGCCCATGTTCCAAGACCGCCGTGACCGTGATGCCCAGGCCATCCTCGACGCTGTGAACACCCTCCGCGCTAAGCACGGTTTCATCGACACGCCACGGCTCCGAAAGGCTATCGCCTCATGGGTCGAGGACAAGCGTCAGCAAGCCATGGAGCGCATTGACAGGGTGATGGACACCTACCGCCGTCGAGCCGCCGTGATAGGTATGCGCTGCGGTGTAGTGGCCTGTCTGCTCTCAAATGAGAAGGAGACGAGGCACGTCATCGACTTCGCCCTGATGATGGCCGAATATGTGCTCACGGAGCAGTGCCGGCTCTTTGGTGATGTCCTACGCAAGCAGTATGCCGCCGATAGCGACAGCACCCGCAAAAGCAAGAACCGCGCAGTCTTTGACCGCTTGGCCGACACCTTCACCTCCCACGACATCCTCGCGCTGAAGAACGACATCTCCGAATCAACAGCCCGCACCATCATCTGCCGATGGAAGGAAGCCGGATGGATTGACGCATTGCCAAGGCATAAGGGTGACAAGGGCATGAAATACAAGAAACTTTAGCGCTACACTGCTACACCGCTACACCGCTACATTTATAGGTATACGACTAAAAACTGAAAGCTATGATAGAACTTCAACTGAAACGCATCGCGAAGCGGCCCGCCTATACCATCGGTCGCCTCAGCATCCGCCGCCGTGAGCGCGGAGTGTTCACCCCGTGGACCTATTTCTGCGACACCCTTGAACCGCACTGGGTCGATTTCCACCATGGCGGCCGCAAGGTGAAAGGCAAGACCGCCATCCCCGAAGGCCGCTATCCCGTAGTGGTGACGCTGAGCCCACGCTTCAAACGCTGGCTGCCCCTGCTCGTCGGCGTGCCTCACTACGAGGGCGTCCGCATCCACAGCGGCAACACCGCCCAGGACACCGAGGGGTGCATCCTCGTAGGCCGCAACACCGAAGTGGGCCGCGTCACCGACAGCCGCCGCACCCTCTACCGCCTGATGCAAGCCATCGACCATCGCGACGAGGGCGAGCCCGTGTTCATAGAAATAGAATAGACCCTCTTATCAGATTGCCGCAGCCACGTCAGAGAAGCGAGGTTGCGGCATTTTTGTTTGACTGGCATGTATATCGGCTAACGGGTGTAAGTCCCTAACAGGCCCCAGTAGTGGGAACTGTCCAGCCAGAGAGACAAGGGTGTCCATCGCGAGTTGGAATCTGAAAGAAGTCAGCGGCAAACATCTGCCCCGACGTACAGAAACCTAATACCAAGGCTTGCTTGCGAGGGTGAGGCGGCAAAAAGCGTCAAAGCCCTATAACTACTTGGAATCGCAAGGAGTAAATTAGGCGGGGATAAGGTGGAAAGTCGGTATACTTAACCAGTGAGGTCTCACGGACATGACGATTAGTTGTTTTTTTACGAAAGTCATGGAGTAACGCTTGCCGTGAGAAGTCAGCCGAGGTCATAGTAGTCGCATAGTGACACGTGCGTCGAAGGACCGAACCTTAATTAAACGACAGTAATTGAAAGTTACCGTATGCAGGAAAGAATGCAGAAAACATCGCCTCAAGACAATGACTGCCCCCGTGGAGCAAGGACGGAATCCGGAAGCTACTACGAGGGAGTGCAGACCTATATATGGATGCCCGAAGACAACGTCGTGGAAGTACCATTTGACAAGGAACATTTATTGGAGGTCATATTATCCCCGAAGAACTTGAACGACGCATATAAGTGTGTTGTGAGGAACAAGGGATGTGGTGGTGTCGACAAGATGTCATGCGAGCAGTTGCTCCCGTGGCTGAGTGCCAACAAGGACACTCTGATAAAGTGCCTCATGGAGGGCAGCTACCGTCCGAATTCCGTCAGACGGGTAGAGATACCCAAGGACAATGGCAAGAAGCGTCTTTTGGGAATACCTACCGTGGTAGACCGCATGGTGCAACAAGCCATCAACCAAGTTCTGACTCCCATCTATGAGAAACAGTTCAGCAGGAACAGCTTCGGGTTCCGTCCGAGGCGTGGCTGTCATGATGCGTTGAGAAAGGCGCAGTCCATAATCACGGGCGGCTACAAGTATGTAGTAGACCTTGACTTGGAGCGCTTCTTTGATACTGTCAGCCATAGCAAGCTCATAGAAGTACTCTCCCGAACAATAAAGGACGGGAGGGTTATATCACTTATACACAAATATCTTCGTAGCGGTGTAATGGTGAACGGCCTGTTCGTTCGCAGCGAGGAGGGCACACCGCAAGGTGGCCCTCTCAGTCCGTTGTTGAGCAATGTCATGCTCAATGAGCTTGACAAGGAGCTCGAGCGCAGAGGGCTTCCGTTTGTCCGCTATGCCGACGACTCGATGATATTCTGTCGCAGCAAACGGGCTGCGGAACGTGTAAGGGAATCCATAACCAATTTTATCGAAGGCAGGCTTCACCTGAAGGTCAACAAGGAAAAGACTGTAGTCTCCTATGTCCGTGGGGTAAAGTACCTCGGTTACTCATTCTACATCAACAAGGGCAAGTGCCTTCTGACGGTACACCCCAAGACCAAAGCCAAGATGCGTCGCCGCTTGAAAGAGCTGACGTGTCGTAGCAATGGCATGGGCTATGCCAAGCGGAAAAAGGAACTCCGCCTCTACATAAAGGGCTGGGTGAACTACTATCACCTTGCCACTATGAAGAGACTGACCGAGGAAACCGACGAGTGGTTACGGCGACGCTTGCGTATGTGTATATGGAAGTCATGGAAGCTTCCCAAGACCCGAATCAAGAACCTCATTAAATGCGGAATAAACAAGTATAACGCACGTCGATGGGGATATGTTAAGGGCTATTGGAGAGTAGCAGGGGCACCGATTATGCACATGGCTGCATCTAACGTGAACTTGCGCAAGGCTGGCTATACGTTCTTATATGACGAGTATGTCAAGTGGCTACCCTAACGAGGAACCGCCGTATGCGGAACCGCACGTACGGTGGTGTGAGAGGACGGTGAACACGAAAATAGGAGGTAAGCACCTATGATTAGTGTTTACCTCCTACTCGATTGCAATATACTATTATTGCCTAGGAAGCCAGTTATCTTTGTGGCTATGGAGCGCATGCACCAGTTGGAGAAGAAGATGCTGGAATACCTGCAAAACGCACAGGGAGCCATGCAGAACATTTATCAAATCAAGCGTGCGGCGGAGCTTGTTGCCGTGGAGATACCAAAGAACATGGCATTGCTGCGCAAGTCAATACCGGGGAACCTCAAAGGAACGGCTATTGCGGTGTTGGTGTCTGACGAGCTCATGGATGCTACCACGCAGATGCTCTCGCTCTATCCGTTCATGAAGCAGCTGGTGACATCGGGAAGCTATAATGTGACGAATGCAGACGGCAATACGGAAAAGCACAAGGTCAACCTGCTCAACTCTGCGGAACGCTACTATGTGGCCAACGAGATTGTCACACGTTTGGAGAGCATCAACACGGGCCTGTGGCTGCTTGCATGGCAGATAAGGACGTATTCGTGGAACGACCTGTGGTTCGGACTCGACCCCGACGGATGGGCAACAGTGATGTCGGGAAAGGCTATCGTGGACGGACTGATACTCGACTGGAAGTATCTGTAGCGGTGAGACTTTTACGAAGTGCCTTTAGCCACAAGTAACTTTAGCTGTTTGCAGTAACGCATTAACTGTCAACTACTAATCAAAAGCAATTCGTTTAGAACTACTAATCATTTTAATCATCAATAATCAACTTTTAGAACTATGGAAAACAAGAAATCAATCCGTGGTGTACAGATCACGGACGCAATCAGAAAGGAACTGGAGGACGCTGGCAGAAGCCGTGTCCTGACTTTCAAGGACAGAAAGGGAAAACAATACCTCGCTCATATTGAGGTGGGGAGTGACAAGCTCATGGTGGTGCCGGAGGGCAAGTACCTGGAGCACCGCTGTCCGCACTGTGGAGGTCGCATCAAGATTACCTCTAAGGGGTACTTCTGTGAGCATTACTTCGACAAGGGCGAGCCATGCAAATGGCACTGCAACGGCATCCTCAGCCACCGTTTTATCCTGCCGCATGAGATAGAGGCTTATCTTGACGGACATCCGACGGTGCTCGACGGCTGCTTCAACTCGCAGGGACGTATCTTCTCGGCGGTATTGATGGAGAGTGATGTCTATGGCATGTCGCTGTCGTCTGTTGTCGGCAAGTGTCCTGTATGCGGAGAGGACGTGCTGGTAAGTCCGGTGGCGTTCAACTGCTCCTGCCATGAGAAGTTAGGCGAGCCGTACCATCTCACGCTATGGCGGCATATCCGTGGGCATGAGGTGACGCTGGACGAACTTCAAGAGCTGCTGACCGATGGCGTTACCAAGAAGGAGGTGATGCTCATAGATGACAAGGGCTCCCTGTCAAAGGCTTACCTGCGGTTGTCTGATGACCGCAAGCGGATTGTGGCTGACTACAATATCTACAACTGAGAATTCATTCAACTGATTACAAACCATTCTAACCAATAACATGAGTACTATGAACAAGAAGAAACTGCTGAGAAAGGCGGCCTTGGAGACCGGCCTTTCCATCAAGGAAGTGGAGAAGGCGGTCGATGCCTTCCTCTGTGCCGTGTCAGACATTCTCCGTGAGGACGGGGAGGTTATCATCCCCGATTTCGGGAAGTTCTACGTCAGGGAGCGTGGCGAGCGTGTCTGCCGCAATCCGCAAACGGGTGAGGAGTTCATCGCGCCGCCAACTAAGAAGGTGAAGTTCAAGGCCTTCGGCAACGTGACCAACTACAACTTCAAGTATGGACGATAACCGATTGAATATGAAGAAGTCATTATTGCTATTGATGGGTGCCGCACTTCTGGTGTCGTGCGGCAACTCCAGTGAGAAGATGAAGAAGCTGGCAAAGGAAAACCTGGAGCTCAGCGTGGACTATCCCAAGCAGCTGAGGGTGCTCGCCGTCTCGGAGCCGGACTCGGCATTCAGAGCTGGCTACTTCACGAAGGACGAGGTAAAAGGGATGCTCAAGACGATGCAGGTGGTGACGGACACCATCATGAAACGTACCGGCAACATGAGCCGCTTCAATCCTGCCGACCACTATGTCGTCAGTCTTGCGGAGCGTCAGATGCGAAGCATGGCGGAGATCCGCTCGCTCATCATGAAAGGTGACAAGAAGGGTGAGTTCAGCGGATGGAAGGTGAAGATCGACTACCAGTGTGTCGACGCAGCAGGACTGCCGTACCGCTCGGAGCGGTGGTGTTTCATCGACAAGGAGGGCAGGCAGGTGTACAAATCCTTTGAACTGCCGATACCATGAACCGTAAACCAAACCTTCTAAACGTCAAACACTACTATGGAAATACTTAACTTAACCTGGGTGAACCTTCTAAAGAAACATTATCTCTGTCTTCTCAGCTACTATCAGGAGGAACCGGAACGGCTTGAGAACTTGAAAGTCAAGAAGGCTTACGATGCATTGCTGTCAGTCCAGAGCGTTGAAGAGTTCAAACAGTGGCGCAAGCTGCTGAAGGACTACGGATTGTCTTTTGCGGAAGTTGACGACATCAATAGCAGCAATAATATGCTGGGCATCCTTGACGACCATGCGGAGGGTGCAAACGACTGGATCCTCGATGCCTTCATAAGATGGAAGCAGAGCTTCAACCCTGAAAAGTGGATGGAGGTGGAAAGTTGGAACTGCGAATTGGTAGAAATCCTGCTCAAGGCAACCCAACGTGAGGAGGACGTGCATATCGTCATCTTCCCTTGCGGCAAGCCGGAAACCAAACGTTGGGCAGCCATCGGGCAGGACGCCAATCGACTTTTTGAGATCTTCGGATGGCAGACCGGATGTGTGGAGACAGCAAGCGAACCAGTGAGCTGGATGTTCATCAACAAGTACGGACTGGAGGTGTTGCAGCAGAGTGGGTACAGCGTCCAAATCAGGGACTTTGGAGAGTTCGATATTCTCTCAACATCATTCGAGGAGGACAGCATTGCCTCACTGCAGCAGTTCATCGACTACTTGCGGATGATGGACTCTATCACACAGCAGCAGGTGAACTTTCTGAAGAAGATACGGCCTATTATCTTTCGCAATTCTGGCTACTGGGAGCTCACTCATGGGAATATCTGCTACGACGACAACGGCAATGTGTATGTTGAGCGAAAAGGAAAGAAGCCCATCATACTGGCTCAAGGCAAGAATTGGAGGCTGGATGAGCTTACACGGCCTTTAGTCGTACAGATGGGTGAGGAGTTGGGTGAAGCGTAGCCCTGTGAGAGGGTAATCAGTGTGCAAGGCAAGTGGCGGAAGAAGCTTCTCAGTTGCACTTCGACACTACTTCCGTCACACGCCTTGCGCACAAGCCCTTGAATGCTTCACTTCGCCCTTCAGTCCATGGCCGGTGAGGGCGAAGTCAAGCTTTTGAAAGGCTAACGCAATGTTTGAAGTATCACATATTATATAATGTTATGCAACGCTACACAACAGAATTGTCGAGGAAAAGTCGTACCTTTGTGCCCGATATGGAGACAAAGATTGAGACAACGAATACTGGTGGCAGGATGCTTGCCTATGATGGTGAGGAACTTGTTGGCCGACTGGAGTTCTCGTTTGACGGAAACGTCATGAGTATTGAACACACCTATGCCTTCAAGAAGGGTATGGGCATTGGTGGCGTACTTGTCAGTGCCGCCAACGACTATGCAGTCAGCAAGGGACTGAAGATAAAGCCTGTCTGCTCATTCGCTTCCGCGTGGTATGAGAGGCATCCGCAGTTCATGGATATTCTTGAAAGAGAGGATTAGCTCTGTCAATCAGAACGACGTCAGTTATTCAAGAAATTCTGCCTCTGCGTCCAACAGGGCATTATCCAAATCAAGCTTATTCGCCAGACTCATCCAATTCGTGAAATTGTCATCAAGGACATCGTTGATGAGTTCTTCCGGTGGGATAATCCAGTAGTCATCGAGATTGTAGGGTAAATCACGCATCAGTGTGGAAAGTCTGCCGTCTTTGTTTAATACCGGGTCGGGATAGGCGGCTGCCTCTGCCACCATCATGTCGATGGATGTGCAACTGTAGAGATAATCAAGCATGGCCCACCAGTCCTCATCATAAGAATCCGGAGCAAAGTCCTCCAATTCCTCGAAAGGAACATCACGGCCATAGGTCTTGTAGAAGCGGCGGAGCTCCAGCATCTCTTCCGGAAGGAAGTAGAGGTTCTTGTCAGCAGGGATAATGGCCTCCGGTACATTTTCATCGTAAGGATCTACACGTTCCAATGTGAAATGATACGGCTTTTTATGAATCTCGTTGAAGTCTATCATACATATTGATGTTTATTGCCACAAATTTACGCAATAAAATCCAAATTTCCACTTGAATTAAGAAAATATTTGATATTAAGAAGGCAAAAGGGAGGCGGCTTTGATGCTCAGTAGTTCTTTGAATTACCATTCCCTTAAAGCCATGCTACTACGTAGCACCACTTTAACCGCCGGCAGGGACTTCCGGCGGCAGGGGAGAGAGGTAGGAGGATTTTGTTCTCATACCCAGAGTGCCTCTTTCTTACTTGGCTTCGTTGACGGCAAGCGGCTGCGCCGGTTTTGCCGTACTTCGCCAGTCGAACGGCACACAGGCCAAAGAACATGTCATTTGAAAGAGAGGTGTCGGTGCGCTCATGTGAAGGACAAAAGCACTGCAAGCCTTGTCTCCGTTTCCATTCCACGCCATACGCTGCGACCTTCGTCCACAGGGTATGGCATTTCACTACAACTTCGACACCGCTTGCACCGCACGTCGGGACAAATGTTTAGCAGCTACAATTCGGCTACATTTTTTGTAAACAATTATTATTTGTAGCCGAACAATTTCAGAATTCCTTCATCGTTGAAAAAAATAATGTTAAATTATTATCCTCCTATACAGCTACCGGCCTTGCACACGATGTTTGGATAACTAAACTGCATGGGTACAGTCTCTGGAATCACACCATTACAAGCAGCTACAAAAGGGAAAAGAAGAATTTCTTCAATCAGCTGCTTCCGATTTAATTTGTCACATTTCAAAGTTACTGTTGCCTTCAATATGAAGAAGCTCTTGACACAATACTGCATCAAGAGCTTCAAGTTACCAGAACGGCGTAAGTCAGGTAACCGCCGAGTTGACCTATCAGGCACTTACAGATGCCCTGTCATCGTTCTTCTTTCTGCCTCTCTTCTTTGAGGCTATCTCTTTGGGCTCTTCCTTGGCTGTCATGTTCACGGACTCCTCACCAAGGCTGCTTATAGTCTTGTCCTTGAAGAACTTAGCCATATCCTCCTCAATCTTCTTGTTGGTTATCCGGGCATAGATTTGCGTGGTCTTAATGTTCTTATGACCAAGCATACGGGAAACACTCTCGATGGGAACGCCCTTGCTCAGCGTCAGAGTGGCGAAGGTGTGGCGGGCCATGTGGAAAGAAATATCCTTGTCAATGCCACAAGCCGTGGCTATCTCCTTCAGATAGTCGTTTGTCTTCTGGTTGGAATAGATGGGGAACACATGCCCCTTCTTTCTCGGAGCATTCTTGTACTTCTCGATGATAAGCTTGGCACCCTCAAAGAGTACTACACTTATCTTCGTGCCGGTCTTGATACGTTTCGAGCTTATCCATTCCACGCCGTTGAGATTGACGATGTTCTCCGGCTTCAGTGCCCTAACATCGATGTATGCAAGACCGGTGAAACATGAGAATATGAACAGGTCACGGGTGAGCTCAAGACGTTTCAGATGAAACGGCTTTTCCATGATGGCTTTGATTTCATCCTCTGTGAGGTAGCCACGGTCAACATCGTCCATGTGGAAATGGACTCCAAGATACGGGTCATTGTGGAGCACTCCCATCTTAATTCCGTGGAGGATGACGGTACGCAAAGTCTTCATCGTCTTCACAGCAGTGTTGTTGCACTGGCCTTTGGCTGTCGTCAGATAGATGTAGTAATCCTCAATAACGGTAGGGTTGAGCTCGTGGAGCATCATATCCTTGCAGTGGTACTTTGCCTGTAGCATTTCCATGAAACGCTTGCGGCAAAGCTTGTACTTATCGTATGAGGTCGTGCTAAGCGTCGTGCCGGTCTTCTCCTTCACATTACCTATATACTTGTCGAAAAGCTGGCCGATGGTGGTGCACTCCACGTCTGTGTGCTGGTACGCAGCTTTTACCTTGTCCAAGGAGAGCGTATTCTCCAACTCCAGCTTGTCGGCGATGCCCTGCAGCTCGGCACGGATGCCCTCAAGTTTCTTGTTTACCTGCAGGGCGACTGTTGTACGACCCTTCAGCGTCTGATGGTCCTTGTCCCAAAGAGTAGGGTCGATGGTGATACCTGTTGTGCCGATACAAAGGCGGTCTCTGTCCAGGCACAAGCGAATCATGATGGAACTCTGTCCACTTTTGTTCACATAATTTCCACGGATGTAGAAAATCGTCTTAAATGCTCGTCTCATAACGAAATTAAATTTTAAGTGAGTCGGTATTCCAGGCTTGGTACACGAAAACCTGCTCAAATGTGCCGTTTGGTACAGGAAAAACAGGAGTTATGAACGCTCGCACCGAAATTTATCCGGCTGCAAAGTTAAACATAATCGGCTGATTTACAATAATTTCGTAGTGGTCTTTGTCGGGTCTTTACAGGGTTTTTACGTGGTCTTTGGTACAATTTTCGTCTTCGAAGATTTTCTGTACCGTATGTGTACCGAAAACAGACCGTCTTGGGACCAGCGAGAGGCTTTTTAGAGGTTTCGTGATGAGGTGAGAACAAAAATAAAGTGCCGTAACTCGTTGGAATTACGGCACTTAGCTAATTTCTTGAACTTTTAGCAATAAATGTTAAAATTTTTCAGCGGAGAGAGAGGGATTCGAACCCCCGGTGCCTCTCAGCACGACGGTTTTCAAGACCGTTGTAATCGACCACTCTACCATCTCTCCAGTATCCTGCTCGAAAACGACTGCAAAGATACTTGTT
>JBMNUW010000057.1:0-18311 GCA_050946475.1 Prevotella sp. | reverse complement strand
CGTATTGCCAATTTCATCTTGGTGTAAAAAATAATGAAACTATCTGCAAAAGCCCCAGACTAAGAAGCCATTAATGCAAGGACAATCGCATGATAATAAATAGTATATGGTATAGCAGATTCTTCATTCCTGCCACTGCCCTGCAAAGTTAGGCACAATCGCGTTAAAAAGAAGCTATAGATGGTTAAAAAATCATCATGGAGCACAAAGATTTAAACATTCGTCCATAATTTACGTCTCTAAATTGACACAAACATTACATAAAGGAAAGAAAATATGAAGAAAAGAACTATTAAAAGCTTTTTCCTCGCTTCAGCCGCTGTAGTGCTGTTGGCGAGTGCGGGCGCAGCCTCGCAGATTATCACCAAAGAAGGAAAGACAACCGTGGTGAACACGACGGAACTCACAAAAAATATACGAGGTTTCCATGGCCCTACACCAGTGAAGATTTATATTACAAAGAACAAAATTACCAAGATTGAACCTCTGCGTAATCAAGAAACTCCCAAGCTATTCGCAAGAGCAAAGACTCTGCTTGCCAAATATGAAGGTATGACCGTAAGCAAGGCTCAGAAAGCCAAGGTCGATGGTGTCACCGGTGCCACTTATTCCAGCAAGGCCTTGATTAAGAATGTGCAAGAAGGACTGAAATATTATAAAAAGCACTGACCCTTTCTAAGAATTGACACCGATTGCTGCTGATTTAAAGTCTTGAATACAGATATCCATTTCTTCTAATGTATATTGAGAGAAAGAGACAAGATGATGCAGCTGTAAAGAAATTACATTATAAAAGAAAGCCCCGCAATCAACCTTCATCTCTTGCCGGAAACGGCGCATTAAAGAGATTAGAGTGATTGCGGGGCTTTTTTATTTATCTGAAGTTGTTCCCCTTATTGCCTGACTTTCTTCTATTGTCAGGCTGGTAATATTACTTCTTATCGTAGGCATGGACTGGATAGTCTACAGTATAGTGAAGACCGCGACTTTCCTTCCGCTCGATAGCCATACGCGTGATGAGATAGCCTGTATTAATCATATTACGAAGCTCACAAAGATCTTTGGATATTTTCACGCGTTTGAAAAGTGACTCTGTTTCTTCATAGAGTAAATCGAGTCGGTCCCATGCTCTCTTCAAACGAAGGTCGCTGCGCACAATGCCGACATAATTAGACATCACTTCGCCCACCTCCTTTGTGGCCTGTGTGATGAGCACATGCTCTTCATTGGTAAGCGTACCTTCGTCATTCCAATCGGGCACTTGTTCGTTGAAATCATAATCATCTACGTGTTCCAGCGAATGCTTAGCTGCAGCATCGGCATATACCACTGCCTCGATGAGAGAATTACTAGCCAGTCGATTGCCTCCGTGAAGTCCGGTACAAGAGCACTCTCCGAGGGCATAGAGACGTTCAATGCTGGAACATCCGTTCAAATCTACCTTAATACCTCCGCACATGTAGTGTGCTGCGGGACGTACAGGAATCATATCCTTGGTAATGTCAATACCGATGGAAAGACATTTTTTATAGATATTGGGGAAATGACGCTTTGTCTCTTCCGGGTCTTTCTGCGTAACGTCGAGATAGACATGGTCCAGTCCGTTTATCTTCATTTCCCTGTCAATAGCGCGAGCGACGATATCTCGTGGTGCCAGTGACAGACGCGGGTCATATTTCTCCATGAAAGTGCTACCATCGGGAAGTTTCAGAACAGCCCCGTAGCCGCGCATGGCCTCGGTGATAAGATAGGCAGGATGGGTCTCGCCGGGATGATAGAGTGAAGTGGGATGAAACTGTACAAACTCCATATCCTTTACCGTTCCCTTAGCACGATAAACCATGGCCTCGCCGTCACCTGTAGCTATAACGGGGTTAGTTGTGGTTTGATAGACCGCACCACAGCCTCCTGTACACATGACGGTAACCTTACTCAGATAAGTATCCACTTCCTGATTAGGATTGAGCACATAGGCCCCATAACAATATATATAAGGTGTACGCCGGGTGACACGAGCACCAAGATGGTGCTGAGTAATGATTTCCACGGCAAAGTGGTTTTCCTTGACTTCAATATCAGGATTGGCGCGAACGGCTGCCATGAGGGCGCGCTGAATTTCAGCGCCCGTGTCGTCGGCATGATGAAGAATACGGAATTCCGAGTGACCGCCTTCGCGATGCAAGTCGTATTCTCCCTTGCTGTTCTTGTCGAAGTGGGTACCCCAGTCCACCAGTTCCTTGATTTGCGAAGGTGCTCTCTTCACAACTTGTTCCACTGCTGCGGGGTCGCTGATGAAATCGCCCGCAACCATTGTGTCATGGATGTGTTTGTCGAAGTTGTCTAGTTCCAAATTCGTTACCGAGGCAATGCCTCCCTGTGCAAAGCGGGTATTGGCCTCTTCCAGCGTGGTCTTGCAGATGATGCAGACCTTTCCTTTCTTGGCGCGGGCCACTTTGAGAGCATAGCTCATACCGGCCACTCCGGCGCCGATGATTAGAAAATCATATTTGTAAGTCATGATAGCATTTATTCCCTGGGGCGACATCACCTTGCGGTGGAGCGGGGCGTGAGGCTGCAGGATGTGTGAAATATCCATGCAAAATTACTAAAAAAATCAATATATCATTAATAACTGTCTTATTTTTAGTAATTTTGCAAGCAAAAATGCAACGTACCTTTCACCATCGATTCACCCTGGGTGCCAAGTGTGCCCTGCTACTGTGCGGAGCCGGTGCCTTTTATCTCTTCTGGATGCGAGCTGTATTGCTCGGTTTGGTGGTCTGCATTATCTTTATCATGATAATGGAGCGAGTACTCCATTCTGAATATATCATCGACAACGGAAGCTTGCTTATTCGCCGAGGTCGCTTCGCCAAAGACACACTTGTGGCCCTGACCGACATTCAACATTGTCGCCTCATGCGGACAAATTTCGGGCTTTCCAGATTTCTCGTCCTGGAGACTCGCCAAGGCCGACTGTTGATGGTGGAGCCCGAAAACGAGCAGGCTTTCATCGATTATATCCGGAAGCAACAGAATGCAGCAGAAGAGCCCACGTCTCATGAATGATGTGGGACGACGAATTAAACAGGGCGAAATGACCTCTGAAAGGATTACGCAGATTGAATGAAGACAGACGATGCATCTGTCTGTTTTTGGCGTACTCTTCGACAGTTACTAGAACATGATGATAAAAAAACGATATTTCAGCTTATTGACCATTCTGCTCCTCAGTGTGCTGACGCTTCATGCCCAAACCGAGGAGGAAGATATTACAGAAGAAAAAGATACTCTTGTCACCGACTCGCTTTGGACCGATTCCTTAGAGACGCTGAAAGAGCAGAAGGCCGACTCGCTACCGTGGCCGGAAAATGTGCGGGCCAGAATCGACGAACTGGTAAAATCGGACATGTTTCAGACTTCTCAACTGGGAATGATGATATGGGACTTGGATGCCGATTCTTGCATCTATGCACATGGAGAGCGTCAACTATTGCGCCCTGCCTCAACAATGAAAACTATCACCGCCATTGTTGCCCTTGACCGACTGGGAGGCTCTTATCAGTTCAAGACTGAACTTTGCTACACGGGGCGTATCGATTCATGTACACTCGTGGGCGATGTCTACTGTGTCGGCGGATTCGATCCCAGGTTCAACAGCGATGACATGCGTGCCTTTGCCGAAGCACTACGGCGCATGGGGGTAGATACAATACGAGGTAATATATACTCCGACAAGTCTATGAAAGACAGCGAGTTACTTGGCGAAGGCTGGTGTTGGGACGATGACAATCCTACCCTATCACCCTTGCTCATAAGCCGAAAAGACGAGTTCATGTCACGTTTTTTCGATGCCTTGCGGCAGGACGGTATCTATCTCCAGGGCGCCATCGGCGAAAAACGCAAACCGGAAGATGCTCACTGCATCATCACGCGCTTCCACACCATCGACCAGATTTTGATGCGTATGCTGAAAGAGAGCGACAATCTCTACGCCGAATCCATGTTCTATCAAATTGCCGCTTCCACGGGCAATCGACCCGCCACGGCAAAGAGTGCACGTTCCATTATCCGCCAACTGGTATCCAAGGTGGGACTCAAGCCTATGGGCTATTATTTTGCAGACGGAAGTGGTCTCTCACTTTACAATTATGTCAGTGCCGAACTGGAGGTGCGACTGCTACGTTATGCTTATCAAAACGAGAACATCTATCACCATCTACTACCGGCTCTGCCCATAGCAGGAAAGGACGGGACGTTGCGCTCTCGAATGCGCAAGACTTTCACACGAGGCAACGTGTATGCCAAGACGGGCACTGTAACTGGAGTCAGTTCGCTCTGCGGCTACCTCACTGCCTCAAACGGTCACCGAATCGCATTTTCCATAATCAATCAGGGATTGCGCCATAACAGCAACGGTCGTCGATTCCAAGACCAGGTGTGCTCCATTCTCTGTCGTCTGCATTAAAATATTCCTTTAGCGACTAAAAATTATCCGCCAGGCCCTCGATGTCTTCCTTATGGAAAGCATCGAGGGCTTTTAGTTTACGTACCTTCGAAACCGTATGAAATGCCACGGCAAATAAGGCGAGGACAATATATATAAGGTATAACTGAAGCAATGAAAGATTGATGTTTTCAATACTGGCTCCCGGCAGACTGGCGATGTAAGCAAGTCCCGCATTCATGAAATGCGCCATGCCTCCCACCAAATTGGCAATAAAATGCTGAGCTGCAGCCCAAGGTGTAAAAAGCCAGAACAGTACCGTCGTATAAAGAATAACCGTAGCCAAAGGAATGACAAAGATATTAGTGAGAAGGAAATAGCAGGAAAAACGACCGAAATAATAAGCTACAAGAGGTGCCGTACCCATTTGTGCCACCAGTGATACGGAAAGCAGTCCCCAAATCCAGCGCAATGGCGGAAATGAAGGCCGGAGGTAACGAAGCAGCAACGGCTCGAATACCAAGATGAAAAGTACAGCCATGAACGACATCTGGAAACCTATATCCCAAAGGGTGAGCGGATTGGCCAGAAGAAGTACAATGGCAGCAAAGGCGAGAGCATTGACTGTTACCCTTGCACGTTGCCCCACCATACAAATGGAGCAGAGACTTAGCATCACAGCCGACCGAACAGCACTGGATGGGAGTCCCACCAGCACCACAAAGGTCCACACGGCTATGAGTATAATGAGTTGTCGGAGCCACATCAATCGATAGCCAGAGCCAAGTAAAAGAAAAAGCAAGCCGTAGATAATACTTAGATGAAGTCCCGATAAAGCAAGAATGTGACTTCCTCCGGAAACTGAATATTGGTCCTTCACCTCTCTGTCAACGCTGCTTTTGTCACCAAGAGTCATGGCGGCAATCACTCCATAGGCTTCCTTTTCAAACTGCATTGAACGATATCTGTCCAACAATTTGTGGCGCAAGCGAAGAGAACGCAATCGCACTCGTTGCCAGGAGGAAAGTCTGATTGTGGATACAGGAGCCTGTCGCCAGTCTGTATAATAAATAAAAGTCTGTCCTGCAAACCCATGACACTTCAACCACCGTACATAGTCGAATGTAGCTTGCCGATAGTTACTGGGCGACTCCAACACCGAACGCGCTGATATTCCGTCACCCACATGTAGTGAGCTCCACCGCCTTGTGAGGGTGTCACGCAGTATGTTTGCCCTCACCTTGATCGGCTCGTACAGCAAAGTAGTATCCATGCGAACGATGCACAAGTCTACACGCGCTACTTTACCATGTACCGACGGTTCAGACAGACAAATAGCCTCATAACTAAGGTTTCGCTCCGGCCATTCTACCTCTATGTCGCGCTCGTGCTCTACCGTCAGGAATCCTCCGAGGAAGAACACCGCTACCAACAGAAGGACACTTTCCTTTACAGGTGTTGCACAGAGTGGTAGTTTACGTCCCCTCATGATGAGCAACAGTAGCAAACAGACTACAAGTGCCAGCCACCATAGCCACGACGGATATGCGTCGCTGTAGCAGTCGCCAACGACAATACCCGCTATCAGTGCAATCACCACCCTCACCAAGGGGTTGAGATCTATCAGGTTCTTATAAGCAGACGGGATCAATCAACTATGCTTCATTACAATGCTCACCGCCCGTATTTCTTCATAGCTGACAGTTTCAGAGCAATATTCTCGAATAGCCTTAATAGAGGTCTCATTGCCAAGTTTTGCGAAGGCTTGTCGAATAAGAGCCTCATGTTCGGCACTCACAAAATCGGACACAGAGAGCTGTCCCGTTTTAAGGAAAGGCATCAGATGTCCGTAAATGGTGGACGAAGCAAGTCCTCTCTCCCTGGCTATCTCCTCAATGGATTTGCCTGTCTTGAAGAGCTGAAACGAAACCTCTCTACTAGGTACCTTCGGCGACATATGGCTTTTGCCTTCAACTTCACGTCCGTCATGATCATCTTTACTTCTGTCTCTAATGATGTTTGAACCTTCGTCTCTGTCATAAGGATTACTCGCAACTTTTCCTTTCCGCCGACGTTTGCTCGACACGCTTCCAGGAGAAACGATATCCATGGCATCAAGCAGTGTTTCCTGCTTGGTGCGAAGATAGAACGGCACGTCAAAAGTATGCTTCGAGGCTTCCACAAGCAACAAATCTTTCGCTTTATAGAGCAGCCAGAGATTTTTGTAGAGTTCATCCATACGCTCCATAGCCTTCTTGTTACCAGTAGACGCCATCTTGGTCAATTCAAGTAATCGAGGAAAATTATCAGTAAGCACTTCATGGAAGTAAGTGGCACTGTGCTTCACACGCTCGAGAAAATCAGTTTCATGAAGTTGTTTAGATTCCATGCCACGAATTACCGCAGTCCATTTATAAGCCACTTTCATGAGCTTCTGGTCCAATGTATCAATGGTGGAGCCGTGAAAGTTAGCCAGTCTGTTAAAATCGTGGAAGAACTCTAAAAGGTGATGATGCAGCATTTGCTCGGCACCGAAGAGTTGCTGGAAGTCGAAAAGTTCAAGCAGCAGACTGCGATAGTATTCCTCACGCAATTGTGGCAATGCCTCTATACTTTTCTCAGTTCTGTCTTGCTGATGCGAGATATAGTCGGACACTCGTTGGTCGCGAATGATGATTTCATTTCCAATAGGCGAAGTGAGTACCATACCTTCGAGTGACTTACAGCGACTCAAGGCCACATAGACCTGACCTGAAGCAAAAGAACGCCCCGCATCAATAATGGCATGTTCAAAAGTAAGTCCCTGGCTCTTGTGAATGGTGATAGCCCAGGCAAGTCTCAAAGGATATTGGCTGAAAGTGCCCTGAACAGTGGTCTCTATCTCCTTGGTTTCATCATTAAGAGTATAGGTGGTATTCTCCCATTCTTGCATTCCTACTACGATGGGATTACGGTTAGGACATTTCACCTCTATGCCCTCTTCTGAAATATTAGTTATTCTGCCAATAAGCCCGTTATAATACTCGTGGGCTCCTGAACCGTCGTTTTTTACAAACATCACCTGTGCACCCACCTTGACCACCAGTTCCACATCGGTCGGATAACTGTATTCCGGGAATTTGCCTTCGATTGCGGCCTTAAAGCTCCATGCCTTACCCTTCAAACTGGCTAACTGAGCGGCATTATAGTTGTCTGCTGAATGATTATGCGTGGTTAGACGGATGTATCCCTCATCCTGAGGAGGTACGAAACCAGGTAAACAACGAGCATTGAGCTGTCGATAGTCATCCTTGTCCATTTTTCCCTCACGCACATGATTGAGAATGCGAATGAAGTCCTCATCCTGCTGGCGGAAGACATGAGTGAGCTGAATGGTGACATAATTAATTTGCTTCAGTGCCTTGCTCCCAAAGAAATATGGCGTGTCATAGTAAGGACGTAGCAATTGCTCGTCCTCCGGTGTCACCACGGGGGTGAGCTGTTGCAAGTCGCCTATCATCACTAGTTGCACACCTCCAAAAGGCTGAGTTGCATCACGATATCTGCGCAGCACGCTGTCAACGGCATCGAGGAGATCGGCTCTCACCATACTGATCTCGTCGATGACAAGCATATCGAGCGTACGGATGATATTGCGTTTCGTCCTACTGAAGTTGAAACGTTCCTTGACTGTAGCTCCGGGAATGTAGGGTGTAAGAGGTAATTGAAAAAAAGAATGGATCGTCACACCACCGGCATTGATGGCAGCCACTCCCGTAGGTGCAACCACTATCATCCGCTTCATGGTATTTTCTTTCACGGTTTTCAAGAAAGTGGTCTTTCCTGTGCCGGCCTTTCCTGTCAAGAAGATACTGATGCCCGTGTACTCAATAAAATCCCAGGCTGTTCTCAGCTCGTTGTTTGACTCCATTCTGTATTTCCTGTATTCTAATTTATTTTTAAAGTCTTTATTTTATAGTATGCTACCGCTTTTCATCGCGAACAAAGATTATTATATTCGCAGACGACATAGTAATTATGGTCACTTACTCAAGTCTCATTTCTTGCTAATGTAAGACGGTTTCTGATGCTCGAAGAGATAGCGAAGACCGTTTTCTGCGAGAGCCTGCATCTCGTTTTCTCCAGGATAGACTGCCACTGGAGCCAACCATTCAATGCGTTGTTTCAGCAATTCAACAATATAGTCGTTATAGGCGATACCGCCAGTGAGAAGAATAGCATCGGGCGGTCCGCAAAGTACAGCTCCCTCGCTGACGATGGCCTTTGCTGTATGCCACACCATAGCATTGAGAATAAGACGTGCATGCTCGTCACCATTCTCTATCATCTTGATGACTTTTTGCATGTCCTTCGTTCCTAAGTGAGCTATCATACCGCCATGCCCGGAAACAATTTTTCGAAGTTCTTGCTCGGTATATTTTCCACTGAAACACAGACTCACCAAGGCCGCTGCCGGCAATGAGCCGGCACGCTCGGGAGAGAAGGGGCCTTCGCCATCGAGAGCGTTGTTCGCATCGATAGCCTTACCATGCTTATGTGCTGCTACCGAGATGCCGCCGCCAAGATGACAGATGATGAGATTCAGATCTTCATAACGTGTATGATGTTCGCGGGCATAACGCCGTGCGATGGCTTTCTGATTCAGTGCATGCCAAATACAAATGCGTGGCAACTCAGGTAGTCCGCTGACCTTGGCTTCCGGAGCCAGTTCGTCAGTAGTGCCTGGATCAGCCACGAGGCTCACGCAACCGGGAATGTCGTTGGCAATGCTTTTGGCTATGATACAGCCCAAATCACAAGCATGTTGGTGCTCGGCGTTGCGTTCCTCTTCTATCATCTTGTCGGTTACTTCGTAAGTACCACTCGCCACGGCACGTGCCAGGCCGCCGCGTCCAACCACGGCAGCGAAGTCTAAAGACTGACCAGCCTTCTTTAAAGCATCGAGTACACATTTGCGCCGCATGTCGAACTGGTCCATGACGGTAGAAAACTTTTTTAGATCACCAGTGTGATGAAGCACAGCTGTCTCGAAGACACAATTGAGGTCTTCAAATACGGCCACCTTGGTGGAGGTAGACCCTGGATTTATAGTAAGCAAGCGGTACATAGGCTAAGATATTTAGCATTAGCAGAGTCGGCCCTTGAGGGAAGTACCACAGGGATGTCTGTACCCTGTAACAACCCGGCTGTCTTGGCTCCGGCAAAGAGAGTAATAGTCTTATAAAAAAGATTGCCCGATTCTATATCGGGGAACACTAAGGCATCGGCATCACCTTCAAGCGGCGATCGTATTCCCTTCTCTCTCATGCTCGTAGGTGAACATGACGTCTTCATGTCCAAAGGACCGTCCACGATGCAGGGCCCGAATTTGCCCTCTTTTGCCTCTTGCTTGATATCAGCATAGCCCACGGTAAAGGGGAAATGACGAGCATCGGTCTTCTCCGTGCAATGTACAAGGGAAATTTTGGGTTCTGCCACTCCGAAACGACGACAGAAGTTGGCGATATACGTCACCTGTTCCTCACGTTGTTCTTGCGTAGGAAAAGGAATTACAGCTGCATCGGTGAAGAAGAGAAATTTGTGATAAGCCGGAATTTCAGCTGTGGTAACATGGGTGAGTACACGGCCACGAGGTAAAATGCCACACTCCTTATCAAGGATAGCATGCAAAATGACATCAGAGGGTACGAGTCCTTTCATCAGCACGTCTATCTCTCCTCTCCGTGCGGCAGCCACAGCCTGTCGTGACGCCGCTTGTGCATCGCCGTGATTGAAGATGGTGGGCACCACAAAGCCTTCTTGTTCGGCACGGTCCACAGCCTCTTGCGTGGCCTTGTCGTTGGGACAAACTACACCAATGCGACGTTTGATTCTGTTTGATTTAAGGTGAGCAATCAGTTCTTCGAATGTTTTTATAGCCATAGTATTTGGGTTTTTGCCCCAAAGATAGCGAATAAAAACGGTAATGCGAAAGATAAGGGGTATAAAAAAAAGCCTTTTTACATTTTTATGAATTCCTACTTAAGACAACTTCCGCAACCTTCCGGCAAATTAGATAAACTATTCGCAAGCTCGTCAATAAAATAGAGCTGCCGCATAAGGCTAACCATTTCGTCCTATCGACTCTGCACCTCCATAACCTGGGTAACAATAGTATCACCTCTCTTGTCAGTACCGAGAACTATGCGCACAAGATGCCCGAAGTCCGCATTGCCGTAAACAGCCATGTCGGAGGAGCGACGATAAACGAGGGTGTCGCGATGTGAAGGATAGATGATGAGCTGCAACCGTCTGCGGTCTGACTGTTTGCCGACGATGAATACTCCGGAGCTGTCTTTTGCCACCCGCTTCTGCTTCCGTGCCTTATAGGCTGCCGACGACGTGTCAATAGGAGCAAAGACAGAGGCTGCCACAGTATCGCCAGGCTCGTCCTTAGGGGCAAAACGGCAGGAAGAAAGCATCGCATTGCCGACAATGGCAAGCAGCATCACAAAAGGCAAACTATGGAGTGAGCTTATTTTCATGTAAATAATTTCAGTAATTATAAATGATTATGACTGCAAAGTTACACAAAAATAGAGACAGGTGCCTCTATATGAGAGGAAAAACTAGTTTATTTATGAAAAGAGAGCGATTGTCACCCATTATATAAAAAGAGCATTTCTTTTTGTTTTTTGCACTAATTAGCGTACCTTTGCATGGTTAAACATATAGAATAAGGTATGAGCAATAGGAACTACGAGTACCTAAGCAAGATACAATCACCGGCCGACCTTCGCAAATTGCCGGTAGACAAGTTGCCCAAAGTCTGCGAGGAGCTACGACAGGACATCATCGACGAAGTGTCGGTCAATCCAGGACATTTCGCCTCTAGTCTCGGCGTGGTGGAACTCACTGTCGCCCTGCACTATGTCTTCAACACTCCCGACGACCGCATTGTCTGGGATGTGGGGCATCAGGCTTACGGGCACAAGATTCTGACCGGAAGGCGCGACCAGTTCTACACCAACCGCAAACTGGGCGGTATCCGTCCCTTCCCTTCACCTTTGGAAAGCGAATACGATACCTTCACTTGTGGCCACGCTTCTAATTCCATCTCCGCAGCTCTCGGCATGGCTGTGGCAGCTAAAAAGACAGGACACGACAACAGACATGTCGTAGCCGTAATCGGTGATGGTGCCATGAGCGGTGGCCTCGCCTTCGAGGGGCTCAACAACGTCAGTTCCACACCCAACGACCTGCTCATCGTACTCAACGACAATGACATGTCTATTGACAGGGCCGTGGGAGGTATGGAGAAGTATCTGCTCAACCTGGATACCAACGAGACTTACAACAAGCTACGCTTTAAAGCAGCTCAATGGCTCCGTGGTAAAGGTCTGCTCAATGAAGATCGCCGACAAGGCATCATCCGTCTGAACAACGCATTGAAATCGGCCATCAGTCATCAGCAGAACATCTTCGAAGGCATGAACATACGATACTTCGGACCTTTCGACGGACACAATGTAATAGAAGTCGTCCGCATCCTTCGGCAATTGAAAAACATGAAGGGCCCCAAGTTGCTTCATTTACACACTGTGAAGGGAAAAGGCTATAAACCTGCAGAGGAATCGGCCACCGTCTGGCACGCCCCGGGAAAGTTCTGTCCGGAGACGGGAAAGCGTATTGTGGCTGACACTTCCAATCAGCCTCCGAAATATCAAGATGTGTTTGGTAATACCCTCTTGGAACTGGCCCAAAAGAATCCGAAAATCGTTGGCGTCACACCAGCCATGCCTACAGGTTGCTCCATGAACATTCTGATGAAGGCCATGCCTGACCGCGCCTTCGACGTAGGTATTGCCGAGGGGCACGCCGTAACCTTCTCCGGGGGTATGGCCAAAGACGGACTCATTCCCTTCTGCAACATCTACAGTGCCTTTGCCCAGCGTGCCTACGACAACATCATCCATGACCTTGCCATACTGAATCTGCATGTTGTGCTTTGCCTTGACCGCGCCGGGCTGGTAGGTCAGGACGGCCCTACGCACCACGGTGCCTTCGATATGGCAGCCCTACGTGTGATTCCAAATCTTACCATTGCCTCGCCAATGGACGAACACGAACTGCGCAAGTTGATGTACACAGCCTCTCTGCCTGATATGGGGACCTTTGTCATCCGTTACCCGAGGGGCCGTAGCGAACACACCGACTGGAAGTGCCCTTTGGAAGCCATACCTGTGGGAAAGGGACGTCGCATCAAAGACGGCAAACGGCTCGCCGTAGTGAGCATCGGACCATTGGGCAACGAAGTGGAACGTGCTATTGGTGATCTCGACGACGTGGCTCATTACGACTTGAGATTCTTGAAGCCTTTAGACGAAGAACTGCTCACTGAAGTGGGATCGCGCTTTGATAGAATAGTGACTGTAGAGGACGGCGTTCGTAGCGGCGGAATGGGTTCTGCCGTGCTCGAATGGATGAACGACCACGGCTATCATCCCGACATCGTGCGAATGGGACTGCCTGACACCTTCGTGGAACATGGTACTGTAGAAGAACTACTACACATCTGTCATCTCGACAAACCCGCTGTCAGAGAAACCGTAGAATGGCTGTTGCAAAAATAACAGTAACGTCTCCACTCTGAAGGAGCCAGACATTAACAAGATTCAGATATACACCCCGGAACTAATTAATAAAAGAACGCTATGAAGATAGTCATTGCAGGCGCATATTCCATCGGAAGGCATCTCGCCAGGTTGCTCTCTCGCAACCAGGAGGAGATTACCATCATCGACCAGGATCCCGAACGGCTTGAGCGAATAGGTTCTGACTATGACTTGCTCACCCTTGAGGGAAGTCCTTCCAGCGTAAAAACACTAAAGGAGGCCGGAGCTGATCAGGCAGACCTTTTCATCGCTGTTACACCCGATCAAAGTCTCAATATCAACAGTTGTATCATCGCCCATGCACTTCATGCCAAGAAAACAGTTGCAAAAGTGGACAATGAGGAATATACCGAAGATGAAATAGCAGACTTCTACAAAGGACTCGGAGTGGACAATATCATCTATCCGGAAATGCTTGCCGCACGCGACATCATCAACGGACTGAAGATGTCTTGGGTCAGACAGCGCTGGGACGTACACGGCGGTGCGCTCGTAATGCTCGGTATCAAGCTGCGAGAGACATGTGAGATTCTCAACCAGCCTCTGAGAGAGCTATGCGGCCCGGATGACCCTTACCACGTCGTAGCTATCAAGAGGGGCAACGATACCATCATACCCGGTGGAAACGACGAACTGAAAATCTACGACCTTGCTTACTTCATGACCACAAAGCAATATATCCCATACATTCGCAAAATAGTGGGCAAGGAGCACTATGTCGACGTGAAGGACGTTATGGTGATGGGCGGAGGCGTTACGGCGGTAAAAGCCGTACTGGCCATGCCTTCTTACATGAATCCGAAAATCATCGAGATTGACCATGAGCGATGTGAGGAATTGAACCAAATCTTACCAGACGACAAGCTCGTAATTAATGGTGACGGACGTGACATCAGTCTGCTCACCGATGAGGGCATCAGAAACACTCAGGCTTTTGTGGCCCTCACCGGCAATGCAGAAACAAATATTCTTGCCTGTCTCACCGCTAAGCGCCTTGGTGTGCGCAAGACCGTGGCTATGGTAGAGAATCTCGACTATGCCAACATGGCCGAAAGCCTTGACATCGGTACCATCATCAATAAAAAGGCTATTGCAGCCAGTCGCATCTATCAGCTCATGCTTGATGCTGACGTAATGAACGTCACTTTCCTCATGTCCGCCAATGCCGACGTGGCAGAATTCATCCCCAAGGAAGGATCCAAGGTAACACGCAAACCCGTAAAAGACCTGGGCTTGCCCAACGGAATGACCATTGGCGGACTAGTGCGCAATAATGTTGGAATGCTTGTCTCTGGCGGCACTCAAATTATGGCTGGCGATTCCGTTGTGGTATTCTGCCATGAGGTGAACATGAAGAAGATAGAGAAATTCTTTAATTGAGGCGTATGATAAATTTCGGTATTATCAACAAGATTCTCGGCTCGTTGCTTTTCATCGAAGCCTCGCTGATGGTCTGGTGTCTCGGAGTGGCATTCTACTACAACGAGGATGATATTTTCGCCTTCGGAGTGGCTATTATCATCACCGTCTTCTGCGGTTTTATCTTGAAATATTTAGGGCGCAATGCCGAGAATCGCCTTTCACGCCGCGACTCGTTTCTCGTAGTAACACTGGCTTGGGTGCTCTTTTCTCTCTTTGGCACCATTCCCTTTCTCGTCGGAGGATATCTCAACAGTTTTACCGATGCTTACTTCGAGACCATGTCCGGTTTCACCACTACCGGCGCTACCATCATAGATGACGTTGAGCAATTGCCACATGGAATTCTCTTTTGGCGGTCGCTCACCCAATGGATAGGAGGACTGGGCATCGTATTCTTTACCATCGCCATCATTCCTTCACTCGTCAACGGTAGCATCAAGGTGTTCTCTGCCGAAGCCACCGGTCCCATCAAGACAAAACTTCATCCCAAGCTTTCCATGAGCGCCAAATGGATTTGGATGGTCTACCTTGGAATATCTGTCTGCTGTCTGGCTGGTTATAAACTTTGTGGTATGACGTGGTTTGAGGCCATTAACTTCACCATGACATCCACCGCCACAGGAGGATTCTCTATCTACAATTCCAGTACCGAATATTTCAACTCTCCGGCAATCGACTATGTTACCACGTTCTTCTGTTTCCTTTCAGGTGTAAACTTTACATTACTCTATTTCTCTGTAGCAAAACTGAAATTGCGCGACCTGTTCAGGGATTCGGAGTTTCGCCTCTACATTACTCTCATTCTTTGCTTCACAGCCTTCATCTCCTTCGAACTCATCACGAAAAACGGCTATTCGCTGGAACACGCCTTCCGGTCTGCCATCTTCCAGGTGGTTTCGTTCATCACCACCACCGGGCTCTTCAACGACAACGCCGCTGTCTGGCCTCATGTCACCTGGGTGATACTGGCTATCTGTATGTTCGTGGGAGCATGTGCTGGTAGCACTAGCGGCGGATTTAAGTGTGTGCGTGTGGTAATGCTGCTCAAAATTACACGCAACGAACTTCGGCAGCGCCTCCATCCCAACGCAGTACTTCCGGTAAAAGTCAACGGGCAGAACATCACCGATCGTAATCGTGTATCGCTGTTGGCATTTCTCGTGGCATATCTTATCCTAGCTCTGACCATTTCCGTGGTGATGATTTATTCAGGCATTGACAACACGAATGCTGTAACCATTACTCTGAGCTGCCTTGGCAATGTGGGGCCTACATTGGGAACGGAGATAGGTCCTACGATGTCGTGGAGCATGTTGCCCAATCTCGACAAGTGGTTCTGTTCGATAATGATGCTCTTCGGTCGTCTGGAAATATTCACCGTCGTCGTTATCCTCACACCTGCCTTCTGGAAAGAAAACTAAAAAGTAAATTCTCGGGCTAGTCCGGGATATTCTAGGCAAGCCCTGATATTCCGAGAGAAAAATCGGGCAAGCAGGATTAATCGTGAAATCCGGACAAACTGGATCATCCTGGAGAACTGAGACCTTCAGATCATCACGCACAATCCCCCGCCAACATTCCATTATGAATTGTGAATTACTAATTAAAATAACACCATGCAACCTTTAAGATTCAAACCGCTACTGAAGCAGACCCTTTGGGGCGGCAACCGTATTGTCCCATTCAAACATCTAGACTCTGACTTAACCAATGTCGGCGAGAGCTGGGAGATATCCAGCGTGCCCGGCCATGAGACCATTGTCAGCGAAGGACCTTTCGCAGGTCTCAAGCTCAACGAGGTGATAAGCAAAACAAAGGAAAATCTCGTGGGAAAGGCCAACTACAAGACCTACGGCAACGAGTTGCCATTGCTCATCAAGTTCATCGATGCAGCACAACCCCTCTCCATACAAGTACACCCCAACAACGAGACCGCACGTAAACAAGGACATGAACGCGGCAAGACAGAAATGTGGTATGCTCTCGACTGCGCCCCCGACGCCACTCTTTACAGTGGATTGAGACAAAAAATCACTCCTGAGGAATACAAGCAGATGGTAGCCAACGACACCATCACCGATGCGTTAGCCCAGTACAAAGTAAAAGAAGGAGATGTGTTCTTCATTCCAAGCGGCCGCATTCATGCCATTGGCAAAGGATGCTTCGTAACGGAAATTCAGCAGACAAGTGATGTAACCTACCGTATCTACGACTTCAAGCGCAAGGATAAAAATGGCAATTATCGTGAATTGCATACCGAACTGGCAGCTGAAAGCATCGACTATCACGTGGAGAGCAATTACCGCACACAGTATGTAAGCCATGTCAACCAAGGCGTAGCTCTCGTACATTGTCCTTACTTTCACACTTTTCTCTACGACCTTGATCGCCCCATGACCATCGACTTGACCGCCCTGGACAGTTTTGTCATTCTCATCGTTACTTCAGGTGACGGCTGCCTAACCGACAATGAGGGCAACATCTGCGCCCTTCAAGCCGGTAACACGCTGCTGGTGCCTGCTTCGACCAATGAACTGAAAGTGGAAGGCACCGTAAAGTTTCTGCTCACTTATGCATGAACAGAACATAAAGTTCCTGTCCTCTTAAGTAAGAGATAACTATCAAAAATGCTCCTCCCTACCCTGTCAGCAAGGTAGAAAGGAGCATTTTCTGTATCTCACTTCCTGCAGCGAATCATTTTTCACCCTGGCAAACTCGCCACTGCACAAAATATACGACCTGCAAGAAAAGTTTTCAACAAATAAACGACGTAAGAATTAGCGAGGCAGATGGAATGCACGAGTCATTTCCTGCATTTGCTCGTCGCTCATTCCTTCAGGCTCAAATCCCATAGAACGTGCGGCCATATAGATTTTGGCACTTTTCGAAAGCACGTCTATTTGGTCAAAGGCATCCATTACATCCTTGCCTTTGGCGAAGACACCGTGCTTCTCCCACATCACCACATCGTAATTTTCAAGTTCTTTCAATGTAGCTTGGGCAATCTTCACACTACCGGGCAACTCATAAGGTACGACGCCCAGTCCCAAAGGACAGAAAGCCTTAGTCTCAGGAATCATGCTCCAAAGCAATCGTGTAAGCACATCCTTACCCAGGAATGGTCGATGATGACTCATGGCAATTAGCTCAATTGGGTGAGTATGAACCGTAGCCTTATAGCCTGACCCCAATTCTATTTGCCGATTGTGCACTGCCAGGTGAGAAGGTAGTTCTGAGGTAGGCAGCACAGCATTGTCGGCGATAATGACGTAGCTGGCGCAATCGTCCAGAATTCTAATCACGCTGCCATTTTCCATAGGCCACCGCGCTAAATCGCGCATACGCTTGCCCGTTCCTTTACAGAAGAAATACTGTCCACGTAGTTTTGGCAACGTCTCGCCGATGGGCAACACGTCTGAAATAGGAGCCATCTGGCGAATTTCATCGTCCACTAAATCAGTAATATTCACCGTGATATTGCCGCCGTTGCGCTCTGCCCAACCATTCTGCCAGAGATATCCGGCTACTTCGGCAATCTTGTCCACTTCTTTTTTCAGGGCTGGACGGCCCTCAAGAATACTTTTCATCACGATAGATTTGAAGAGTTTGATGATTATTTATTGGTTGCAAAATTAATCATTCTATCCATGATGTCGCAACAACTTTTGACATTAAATCCTAGCATTTTGATTATCGGCCGCTGTTTTTGCTCTTTGAATATCCCGCTTCGACTTTGACTTGGTAACCATCCATACTCCGGAGAAGACAAGGATAATGGCCAATGCCTG
>JBMNUW010000056.1:0-18330 GCA_050946475.1 Prevotella sp. | reverse complement strand
GAAAGTCTCAAGTTACCCTTTGATTTTAACGCTGGAATCATTCACTTATTATATTAAGATTGCAGAATTTTTGATTATCAACTAACCCAATAAAAAGATGACATTAAATTATTTAACTAAGAAATTTAGAACAAACAACAACCGGCATTTTGAAAAAAATTGTTTGCCAAGTGACGAAGAAATAGCAAACAGTGTAATTAAAAAATTAATAAAATTCATACCTTGATAATTTAGAAGAAACAAAAATATATGAGAAATATTAAGAGAAACTTCGGCGTTAAAATAATAAAATTCTCATATCATCCGTTTACTAGATATGAAAACAAATAAACGAATCTAAAAGAATGGACAGAACCATCACCGAACATGACAACGAGCTCGTTAGTAAACTCAAGCAAGACGGGACGTATGTTTATGACAACATGAATGGCCTCACCGTACGCCTCAAACGGATGATCGACTTCACTATTGCCGCGGTGGCACTGACATTCTTTTTACCATGGATAGGCGTTTGCTGTTATCTAGTCAGACGAGAGGACGGTGGCAAACCTATCTTCAAGCAAGAAAGAATAGGACGATTCGGAAAACCTTTCTATATCTATAAAATCCGTTCAATGTGTGTAGACGCCGAAAAGAACGGTCCGGCTCTGTTTCAGCACGAGAAAGACGACAGATTGACTCATGTGGGAAAATTTCTCCGACTTCATCATCTGGATGAATTGCCTCAGCTTTATAATGTGCTACGGGGCGACATGGCCTTTATAGGTCCCCGGCCTGAACGGAAATACTATATCAATAAGATTCAAGCTATTGATCCGCGTTATGTCTGCCTCTATCAAGTGCGTCCCGGAGTAACATCTTATGCCACACTCTACAATGGCTACACCGACACCATGGAAAAAATGCTGAGACGATTGGAACTTGACTTATATTATCTAAAACATCGTTCGCTATGGTTTGACTTGAAAATATTGACCAAGACTTTTATCAATATTATTTTCGGAAAGATATTCTAACAAAAAACTCCCTGTGAAACATTTGCGTTCCGCAGGGAGTTTTCGTTTCTTTGAAATTGCTAATAAAACTTAACCTTATTATAAAAGCTCGTCATTTCTCACGGTCTTGTTCATAAGATAATTATCGAGCAACACCATAGCCGTCATATCCTCCACAATAGGGACAGCTCTCGGAAGTACGCAAGGATCATGACGCCCGCGGGCTGTAAGGGTAGTGGAGTGTCCATCTTTCGTAACGGTACTTTGTTCTTTCAGAACAGTTGCCACAGGCTTGAAAGCCACTCTAAAGAAAATATCCTGACCGTTGGATATGCCACCTTGAATGCCACCGCTATGATTTGTCAGTGTTGTGATATGACCATTTTTGCTAACGAAAATGTCATTTTGTTCACTTCCGCGAGCCGTAACGCCTGAAAATCCTTCACCGTATTCAAATCCCTTTACTGCATTGATACTGAGCATGGCTGCTCCAAGCTGTGCATGTAATTTATCGAATTCAGGCTCTCCAAGACCAACAGGACAACCCTTCACTACACAGGAAATAATACCACCAACGGTATCTCCGTCAGCTTTGACGTCAGCTATGTATTGTTCCATAAGCAGAGCTTTTTCCATGTCGGGACATCTCACGATATTTGTCTCCGTCTTGGAAAGGTCGTATTTTCTGTAATCTCGATCAAGAGCGATATTACCGACCTGCGAAGTATAAGCTTGAATGGAAATTCCCAATTCTCGCAAAACGAGTTTGGCCAAAGCTCCTCCTACACAACGGCTGATAGTGATACGAGCTGAAGAACGTCCGCCACCTCTATGATCACGTATTCCGTATTTTGAAAAATAGGTAAAATCGGCATGCGAAGGACGAAACAAATCACGCATGTTGTCGTAATCGTTCGAATGCTGATTGGTATTTTCCACCATGAATCCTATTGGAGCTCCCGTGGATTTTCCCTCGAATATTCCACTGAGGAAACGCACTTTGTCGGCTTCTTTACGATTGGTAGTAATACGACTCTGTCCGGGACGTCGCCTATCAAGTTCATGCTGAATAAAATTCATGTCGATGGTAACGCCTGCCGGCATTCCATCCACAACGCCCCCAACAGCCTCGCCATGACTTTCGCCAAATGTTGTGAGTGTAAAAAGATGGCCAAACGTATTTCTCATTTTATTATTAGTAATGCAAAAGTTTTAAACCTTGCCGTATCCAGGCTTGTTGAAGTATGGACAATAGACTTTTAATCTTCTTATTTTTTGTTATGACAGTGACCTTTCCCGTGACCGCCGCAACAATGATGTTCAGTTCCATGATGGTCATCACCATGATGTCCGCAACCATTCTTTCCGCCACCACAGCAGTTGCCATGCTCATCTTCAAAGCAATCATCATTCGCTTCCTCTCCGTGACAATGTTCGCAATCACCATTGCAACCGCCTTGACCTGACATCAATTGCACAAAACGAGACAGTTCTTCATTGGTCGCCTCACGACTTTCCACTACTGAGCCTTGGAAATTGAGAGTCATTCCTGCCAAAGGATGGTTGAGGTCGACCTTCACTTTTTCATCTCCAATCTCCTTGACACGTCCGTTAAAACGATTGCCGTCTGCATTCTGCAAAGGGATGATAGCATCAACAAACACATGCTCATGGTCGAATTTGCCGTCAATTTCGAAAAGACTTTTATCGAGATCAACCACACGCCCGGCCACATATTCACCGTAAGCCTGCCGGGGAGTCAAAGTGAAGTTGAAATTGTCGCCCGTCGAAAGACCTACAAGTTGATTCTCAAAGTCTTCTAGTAACATACCCAATCCGCTGATGAAAGAAAAAGGTCTGTCATCAGTGGTTTCCTCTATGAGTTCGTTTTTGCCGTCAGTGACGTTGTAGAGTTTGTAGGAAGCTGTAATGTACTTGTTGGGAATTTGATTCATTGTTGATTTTGTTGTTGAATATTAATTATCAGCGCATAACCGTTCAAACCTTTCGGAATTCGGCTATATTTAGAAAGCACCATACAATTATATATATGCATTGGTTGCAAAGTTACCGATTTTTAAGTAAACTGGCAAGTTTGACTTAAAAGAAATGTTACCGACCTATTAAATTATCGGAATGAGGCCTATTATTTGACTTATGTCAAAATAAAACGACTTTTTTAAAACAAGTTGTTATTCTGTTTGCGCGAACAGTAATAAACATGTAACTTTGCATCGGAAATCAGAAAGATTCCAAAGGATAACATGTTCAACGTGGGTCATACGATTGAGAATAATGTAGGGCCCCTAAAATGTAAGAAAGATGAAAAAGATTGTATTGACGATGATCGCAATGATGAGTCTCACTTTCGCTGTTGCAGAGACTCCAAAGAGCAATGCTGCTAATAACACTACTGCAGCCAACTATGACATGACCGTGAACTACAGTCGCCTGGGTAATACTCTGGCTTTGGATTTGGATCAGATGGAAAGTGTGAAAATGATTCACGACAGTTATATCAAGGCAATGAATAAAATAGCCAAGGCTCCTGAGGCTGAGAAAAAAGCGCTGGTAAAGAAAGCTACTGAAAAAGAATTAGCCCAGATGAGATATGTACTTGATCGTGAGCAGTATCGCAAATACAACATGCTGATTAATGCCACACTGACAAACCGCGGTCTTCTTGACTAATACGAATAAACGAAAGTTTTTATCATATAACAAAAGAGGCAGGTGCTATAAGCATCTGCCTCTTTGTGTTTCAACCGTCTTCCTTCTTTATAGAATACCTTTCATAAAGCCTTATGCCATAGATTTACTGCATGATTCAAAAAATGCCATAATCATTTGCTACATTTTCGACATAAAAAACAGTCTTATACGAAGACCTATTGAACATAACTTTATGGTTCAGAATAAACTCTTTAAGGACGTTCGACAAGTCGGAGCATAACAATTATTGCATAAAATTCGATTCGAGGAAGAATTCTTCCATTATATATTTAAAATTTGACCTTTTATTCCAACACAACTGACCCAGTAACAAGAAACAGCCCTTACTTCCTGTTAACAAGAAGCAAGGGCCGCATTGTATTATTCGATAAAAATATTATACTCAAGCTATGCTAAAGCCATAACCATGATTTGAATGGTAATGATACGCATAAACATTGCAAAGGGGTAAACGGTGGCATAGCTTACAGATGGTGAATCAGATGAGGTAAGGCTGGCCGCATAGGAGAGGGCAGGAGGATTAGTATTAGCTCCAGAAAGAACTCCTAGAAGCGTATAGAAGTTGAGATGGAGTAAATAACGTCCGATAAGTCCACCAATGAGAATTGGAATCAAAGTGATAAGTGCTCCATAGGCTATCCATGTCAAGCCCTGGCTGGTTACAATAGTGCTGAAGAAGTCTTTACCGGCACCAATACCTACGCAAGCAAGGAACAGACAGATACCTACCTCACGGATCATCAAGTTGGCACTAATGGTATTGTAGGTCACAAGATGATACTTAGGACCGAAATAGCCAATGAGAATGGCCACAACGAGCGGACCGCCCGTAAGACCCAAGCGAACGGCTTCAGGAATGCCGGGAATAGGAATAGGAATGTTAGCTACAATACATCCTAAGGCTATGCCGAGAAATATAGGAACGAGGTTAGGATAATTGAGACGGCGCAACTGATTGCCAAGTAATTTCTCCACATGACTGATAGCAAGTTCAGTACCTACCACCGTAAGTTTATCACCGAGCTGCAGCTTAAGATTGGGTGTCGCCACAAGATCAACGCCGGAACGATTCACACGAGTAATGTTAGCACCGAGGTTAGAGCGTATCTTAAGTTGCGCCAAAGTCTGTCCATTGATTTCGGGTCGTGTGATAAGAACTCGACGAGAAACTAAACTTCCATCGCCCTTTTCCCACTGGAAATCGTCCGGCTGGCCCAACAAGGCAATGATGGGATCGACATCCTTAGGACTGGAGATAACCAGCAGACGGTCGCCCTTTTCAATAGTTGTGCTGCCGTTCACTAAGTTTTCCTCATTATCAGTACCTTTCTTAACAATGCGCGAGACAACGAACTTGCGGTTGAGAATATCTCGAATCTCTTTTATGTTCTTACCGTCAATCATGTCATTGTTCACCAAGATGGAAAAGGGACGTACTGTGAGATCCTCGAGGTGTCCCAAACCACGCTCTGCCTGTTGTTCTTCCTGTTCTTTGTTAATGCGAAGCACATAACGAAGTATAACAAAACAAAGCATCATACCAAGTACACCGATAGGGTAGGCCACTGAATAACCCACTGCAATATCGGGGGCGTCAATTCCGCTCAGATAACTGTAAGCTTGCTGTGCCGCTCCAAGTCCAGGAGTGTTGGTCACTGCACCGGAAAGAATACCAGCCATTGTGGTAATGGGAGTTCCAGAGAGGAAATGGATGCCAATAGTGGTGATGATGCTAAGCAGAATCACCGTTAACGTAAGCATATTGAGTGACAATCCGCCCTTGGTAAAAGATGAAAAGAAACTTGGGCCTGCCTGCATACCGATGGAATAGACGAAAAGCACAAGACCAAATTCCTTCATATAGTGAAGAATGTGTGCATCGATATTAAAACCTAAATATCCGAAAAGGATACCAATAAAAAGCACCCAGGCAAGTCCCAGCGACACTTTGGCCACTTTAATTTTTCCTAAAGATAAACCAAGAGCAATCGTCAAGGAAATAACTAAGAAAGTGTGGGCTACACCTCCTCCCCACAAGTCGGGGAATCCATAGAAAAGATTTTCTAATAAATCCATGATAAATTATAAAATATTGTGTGAAGTTATCCTAAACATAATTTCGAGTTGCAAAGGTACATATTTTTATCCGTTGCACCATGTTTTTTACAGATAAATATAATGATCAAGGGTAACTGACATAGTGTTATCTAAATTAGATAATAAATGCCATCGACAATCATTGTGACAATATTATAGACGAGCGTTCTGCCAATTTTTCGCCCAAAGAAACTCTTTTCACCATTGAAAGCCCCGAAATTTGACAAAAGGTCAGACCCATGTGACAGTTTTGACTGAATAATATGAATTGGCATGTTTTTAGCAGAAGCAGGAAGCAGAACGTAATTTTATTTAAAACTGAAGAATTATGAAGATTAAACCATTAGCAGACAGAGTATTGGTGCTCCCCGCACCAGCCGAGGAAAAAGTAGGTGGAATCATTATTCCTGACACTGCCAAGGAAAAACCGCAGCGTGGCAAAATTGTGGCTGTCGGTCAAGGCACCAAGGACGAGACCATGTACCTTAAGGAAGGCGATGAGGTTCTCTATGGCAAATATGCTGGAACTGAAATCGAGAATGAGGGAGAAAAATATCTGATGATGCGCCAAAGCGACGTTCTCGCTGTGGTCGAAGGCTAATAAATACACTTATTATAATTAGCTCAATAACACACTTTATAATTAACAAACAAGAAAATGGCTAAAGAAATCAAATTTGATACTGATGCACGTGAGATGCTGAAGAATGGTGTTGACCAGTTGGCCAATGCTGTAAAAGTTACTCTGGGCCCTAAAGGTCGTAATGTAGTAATTGAAAAGAAGTTCGGTGCTCCTCAGATTACTAAGGACGGTGTAACCGTTGCTAAGGAAATAGAGCTCGAGAATAAGTTTGAAAACACAGGTGCTCAGTTAGTAAAGAGCGTGGCTTCCAAGACAGGCGACGATGCCGGTGACGGAACGACCACAGCCACTATTCTGACCCAGGCCATGGTAAACGAAGGCCTGAAGAATGTAACCGCCGGTGCCAATCCAATGGACTTGAAACGCGGTATTGATAAGGCCGTGAGCAAGGTAGTAGATTACATTAAGGCCAATGCTGAAGTAGTGGGTGACAACTACGATAAGATTGAACAAGTTGCCACGGTAAGTGCTAACAACGATCCTGAAATCGGTAAATTGTTGGCTGACGCCATGCGCAAAGTGTCAAAAGACGGCGTTATCACTATCGAGGAAAGCAAGAGTCGTGATACAAGCATCGGCGTTGTTGAAGGAATGCAGTTTGACCGCGGCTATCTCTCAAGCTACTTCGTTACCGACACAGATAAGATGGAGTGTGTAATGGAGAACCCATACATCCTCATCTACGACAAGAAGATTTCTAACCTGAAAGATTTCCTTCCCATTCTGCAGCCTGCCGCTGAAAGCGGTCGTCCACTGCTCGTGATTGCCGAGGATGTAGATTCTGAAGCTCTCACAACATTGGTTGTAAACCGTCTGCGTGGTGGCTTGAAGATTTGTGCTGTCAAGGCTCCTGGATTCGGAGACCGTCGCAAGGCAATGCTGGAGGATATTGCAGTTCTGACAGGAGGTGTTGTTATCAGCGAAGACAAGGGCTTGAAGCTTGACCAAGCTACTCTCGAAATGCTCGGTTCCGCTGAGAAGGTAACTATTACTAAGGACAACACTACAATCGTAAATGGTGCCGGAGCAAAAGAGAATATCAAAGATCGTGTATCTCAGATCAAGAATGAGATTGCAAACACCAAGAGTTCATACGACAAGGAGAAGTTACAGGAACGTCTAGCCAAGTTGGCAGGTGGCGTTGCCGTTCTCTATGTGGGCGCTAACTCTGAGGTGGAAATGAAGGAAAAGAAAGATCGTGTAGATGATGCACTCTGCGCCACTCGTGCCGCAATGGAAGAAGGTGTCGTTGTAGGTGGCGGCACAACATATATCCGCGCACAGGAGGCTCTTGCCGACTTGAAGGGTGACAACGCAGACGAGCAGACTGGTATCAATATCGTTTGCCGTGCCATCGAAGAGCCCCTCCGTCAGATTGTCACCAATGCAGGTGGCGAAGGCGCCGTGGTTGTGAACAAGGTACGTGAGGGCAAGGGTGACTTCGGTTACAATGCTCGCCTTGACAAGTATGAGGACTTGCGTGCAGCCGGTGTTATTGATCCTGCCAAAGTGGCTCGTGTAGCTTTGGAGAATGCAGCTTCTATCGCCGGTATGTTCCTCACTACAGAGTGTCTTATCTGCGATAAGCCTGAAGAGAAAGCTGCTGCTGTACCCGCTCAGTCAGGCATGATGTAATCGGCAGAAAAAATAATAGTTGACAACGAATTGTCAATTATAGATAGCAAAACGGATGTATGTGTTTCTACATACATCCGTTTTTTGTTATAAAAGCTAAAAACGAAAAAGATTGTTCTCAGAATATTTGGAAAATAACCAAACAATGAGTAACTTTGCACTAGAAATTAAAGAAATAAAGTCCTTTGTGGGACAAAAGATATTTTTGATTTGTTTTAGTAGATTAGTTTTTAAGTAGTTTGTTTTTTGGAAATCGGTTGTCGTGATGACATCCGATTTTTTTTTGTACCCCATTTAAGTGCTACTATGAGTTTATATGAACAAAAAACATTAACTTTGCAGCATGAAATTCAAATTACATCTTGACTGGAAAAAACTGGTCGTATACATCTTTGTTTCTGCAGGGCTGCTCTATATAACAGAATCAGCAGCAATGTCAGCCGGAATTCTGTTGCTACTGCTACTGGGTGACAGACTTCTGGCAGACAGGGAATTCAACAAAAACTGGAAGAAAGAGCACGCCGCCGAAATACAGGAATTGGAAGAAGAACTGAGACGGAAGGCTAAAGAGGCAGCAGAGCAACAAAAAAAGACTGGTAAGTCAACAAAGAAGATAAGAGATTAGAATTAATCAATGAGACAACTAATACAATTTTACAAGCAATGGTCTGGCAATGAACCTAAGCATGTGGAAAAGCTCCCCGGTGCTGGCAGCAATAGAGCCTATTATAGGTTTACAGCCCCTGACGGGAGTACCGTTATAGGCGTCGTTGGAACTAGCCGTGACGAAAATCATGCATTCATCGCTCTTGACCGACATTTTGTCCGCAATCAACTGCCTGTGCCAAAAGTTCTGGCCGTAAGCGACGACGAAATGCGTTATTTCCAGCAGGATTTGGGCAATCGTTCACTCTTTGATGCCATAAAAGGGGGTAGGGAAGCCGGAGGTAGATATAACCTGGCCGAACAAAATTTGCTAAAACGAGTGATATGCGAATTACCCCGTTTCCAAATTGTAGGTGCCAGGGGAATGGACTGGAACAACTGTTACCCACAGCCCCAATTTGACGAGGAGAGCGTACTCTTTGATCTTAATTATTTTAAATATTGCTTCCTCAAAGCCACTGAACTTGATTTTCATGAATTAAAGCTGGAAGCATCTTTTAAGCGCCTGGCTAAGGACTTGACCTGCGAACCGAGTGAGAGTTTTCTCTATCGTGACTTCCAGGCACGGAATGTTATGCTCGATGCCGGAGGCAATCCTTATTTCATTGATTTCCAAGGAGGTCGTAAGGGACCTTACTATTACGATCTGGCATCCTTCCTTTGGCAGGCCTCGGCGCAATATCCTTTCAAATTGCGGCGCAATCTTATCGCTGAATATTACGACTCGCTACAACAATACACAGAAGTCCCAACCGTACGGCATTTTGCCGCACGGTTGTCACTATTCGTACTTTTCCGCACGCTTCAGGTTCTTGGCGCATATGGCTTTCGTGGTTATTTTGAACACAAGCAACATTTTCTCGACAGTATTCCGCCTGCTATTCAAAACCTGCGCGACTTGCTGAAATTGCGTGAAGAAGTATTGCCCTATCCATACCTGCGCGATGTACTGACACGCCTGACAGAATTGCCACAATTCTCTAAAAAGAAGGAAGAAATGCAGAAGCGCTCTGACGGGTATAAAACTACTGATAAGAACATCTATCCGTCTCATCCTCAGGACGGCCCCGCTACATTCTCGAAATATGACGGCAAAGGACCATTGGTAGTGCGTGTTTATAGTTTCTCCTATCGTAAAGGCATTCCTGAAGACCCTTCCGGCAACGGAGGCGGATATGTCTTTGATTGTCGTAGTACCCACAATCCCGGACGCTATGAACCTTATAAAAATCTAACGGGATTGGATGAGCCTGTAATACGTTTTCTGGAAGATGACGGAGAAATCCTCACTTTCCTCGAACATGTCTATGCACTTGCTGACAAACATGTTGAACGCTATCTGCAGCGTGGATTCACTTCTTTGATGTTTTGTTTCGGATGTACGGGCGGGCAACATCGTTCCGTTTATAGCGCACAGCATCTTGCAGAACATCTTCATGAAAAATACGGCATTGAAGTACATGTAGAACATCGAGAACAGGGCATTCGACAAATTTTCAAGGCCGTGGTGCATTAACATGCAATACTAAAAGAGCCATGTCCGAGTTAACTTAATAAGATCGGTCATGGCTCTTTCATTATTAGTCTTTGTTAATGACAATAATTTTATGCTTAACAATTCTAACTCACAATTATCGAAGTTACCTATCTTTCGAAAGGATTTTCATCCTTCGCTGATAACATTAGGCTACCTCTATACATAATCAAAATAGGGTAAGAATAACATTTAGTTATGTACCAGAGTACCGATTTCCTCTCCTTCGATTACCTTCTTTAAATTGCCCACAACGTCCATATTGAATACATAAATGGGCAAATTATTCTCTTGACACATACAAATGGCCGTGAGATCCATTACTTTCAAACCACGTTCCAGTACCTCTTTGTAAGTAATGTCATTGAATTTCTTTGCAGAATGATCTTTCTCGGGATCTGCCGTATAAACGCCATCCACACGAGTTCCTTTTAGCATCACGTCTGCCTCGATTTCGATGCCTCGCAATGAAGAACCAGTATCCGTAGTGAAATAAGGATTGCCGGTTCCAGCTGAACAGATAACTACCTGACCTTCCTCGAGAGCCTCAATAGCCTTCCATTTTGTATAGAACTCTCCGATAGGTTCCATCCTGATAGCTGTCAGAACCTTATTCTTCACACCAATGGCACCTAATGCTGAACTTAGCGCCAAAGAGTTGATAACCGTAGCACACATTCCCATTTGATCACCTTTTACACGATCAAATCCCTTTTGTGACCCACTGAGACCGCGGAAAATGTTGCCTCCGCCAATAACTATGCCGATTTGAACACCCATGTCATGAATTTCCTTAATCTGCCTGGCATAGTCTGAGAGACGTTCGGAATCAATGCCGTAATGTTGCTGTCCCATCAAGCTCTCACCAGAGAGTTTTAGGAGAATGCGTTTAAATCTTGTCATGTTACATTAATTATGTTAATAAATAAATTGTTCAATGAATAGAAAGCAGAATCGGCTCTTGCAGCAAAGCCCTACAAGAATTCCACCTCTTTGAAGTGATAGCTCCGAATACATCCCTCTTTGTCACGAAGAATGAGATGTCCATTGTCTTCCACCTCTACGATGGCAGCATCAAACTCTCCATCTCTGTCACGATATTTAAAGAAGCCTTTCTGGCGATAAAGGTAGCTCATGTATCGGGTGGTTATTTCAGCATAGTCTCCATTGACAATACATTCGAAATAATGTTCGAATTGTTCGACAATTTCCTTGAGCAGTACCTGCGGGTCATGATCTTGTCCCGTAATCTGTTTAAGCGATATGGGATTGGGAGCATCACTAAGAAATTCTGTCTGATTAACATTAACCCCGGTCCCGATAATACAATCTCTGATATGTCCGTTCGAAATGGACGTCTCTATTAAAGTACCGCAGATTTTCTTGTCATGCCAGTATATATCATTAGGCCACTTGATGCTGAATCCATCGGCATATTTAGAGAGGACATCGAAAAGTGACAGTGCATGAGCCTCACTAATGAGAAACTGACTAGGAATGGGCAACATCACGGGATGACAAAGCAAGGAAAACATAAGATTCTTGCCCTTTTCACTTTCCCAATGGTTGCTGCCCTGACCACGTCCAGCCGTTTGAAAGTCGGCGCTTACAACTATCATCTTCGGCTGAGACGACTCAGAAGATACAGGTGTCAAGTTACGAAGATAGTCATTTGTACTATTCGTCGATTCTACATGAATGTATTGAATATCATTCTGTTTTTTCTTCTTAAAGAAGGAGTGGATTGAAAGCATTTTCGATGTGTTCTATTTTAACGTTTTTACTCGATGGCGTTCCTACGACACCGATGATGTCAAATCGTAAATCTTCAACTATACCATTACTTACCACATAATGGCCGGCAGCTGTTGCGAGAAAGTGAATTTTCTTACGATCCACAGCTTCCTGAGGAAGAACCATGGTATCGGAAGAACGGGTCTTTACCTCCACAAAGACATAAGTCCTTTGGTCTGGCGTCTTGCAAACAATGTCGAGGTCTCGATGACTACGACCGTATCGCCAGTTGCGATCCATAATAATAAAGCCCTTCTTCTGAAGAAACTCACAAGCAATCTGCTCGCCCCAGTTTCCTAGATCATTGTTTTCCGCCATAGCTCGTGGTTGAATTTAAGAGCAAATGTAGTGAATTTATTTTATATGGTCAATAGTTTCATCTTGTTTTTTTCAACTGCATAAAAGTGTTACGTATATGACATCATCTATCAATGTATCCAGGTGTATCAGTAACAGATATCTTCACACTTACTTTAAAAATATTTATGTACGTATTGATCTTAATATCTTTGTTACTTTCACTGATGGAGACAAAATTAATAATACCTGTTGAATCTATGTTCAATTAAAAAATACCTATTCAATTTTTCGGTCATACAACATTCTTATAAAGAAAGACCAAAAACTTGAATAATGCAAAAAACGTAAATGTACGAGATTATACAAATAAAAAAGGAGCCAAGCAACAAATCTGCTGCTTGGCTCCTTAAGTCGGGATGACAGGATTCGAACCTGCGACCACCTGGTCCCAAACCAGGAGCGCTACCGGGCTGCGCTACATCCCGCACTTTTAGAAATGCGGTTGCAAAGGTAGCAGTTTTTCTCCGCATTTCCAAATTTTTCCTTACCTTTTTTACATCAGTTTTATATACTACCTTTTAATAATAAACCAACTTCACGTCAAAGACCTGCATGACACATTCTCTCGAATTATTTCTAGCAAGTTTAACTCACTTACAGGCTTTCGTCCTCTGGTTTTGAGAAATGCCAAACCTTCTTTTTGGGCAGATGTTTTTTCTTTCTCAACCATTGAGCCTTCCTCTCTTCATAATCCTCTCGGTGACGTTCCAGATAATTATCAGCCATCATTCTGAGAAATTACTTGAAACTCGTATAAATCACGCTGAGCTGTATCGGGCTGTCCGTCGACGTACCTTTAACCAATCGTGTACTTGTAAGCGACATATCATGGTTGACCTTCGTTACCACTGTTGATGACGAAGACGATGATGTCGTCGTGGTGACCTCAACAGGTACAAGTACCACTTTATTCCAATTTTCCGAAGTCCGATCAGCATTTTTCATCGTAGATATCATACCTGCGATATTACTAAACGTATAACCGTTGTCTGTCGATGATGAACTGTAACCCCAACTTGCCACAAAGGAGTTGGTGTTATTATAGATTTTCCTATTTTCGAAGAATGAATTGAGAGAATCTTTCTGAACCATCAAAATGTTCGAGGGTGGACTGAATACATATTCGCTGCCCGATGTGCTACTATAACGCGGCAGGACCAATTTGGCCGAACTAACGGAGTCAGTTTCATGACCATCATAAATTTCGTCCACAGGCAGTGTCAGTTCAGTAAAGATGCCAGCAGGAGTTTTCAAATAAGTGCACGAACTGTCATCAACAAGTTCTTGAAGAGCTTCCGTGTCGTTAGTGATGGTAGTGGTCTGCAAAACTTCCTCTGTTCCCCAAAATGGAGTATATGAACTGTAAATAGAATCATTGCTCTCGAACTTATACCAAACTTCAAGACTTGAGGCAGCGATATATGCCATACTTCCCAGTCCACTCTTCGACTTAAAGAAGAAACCAGGCATTACATTGTTGCGAAATGTATAAGAATTCTTGAAATATTCAGGATGGTCATAATAAGTCTGCATCAAATACGTGCCGTAGTTGTTGTAGGTATTACCATCCTTATCCGTATACGCATCATTAAGGTTTATAGAGATAAAACCATAATTGATAGAATCTCTCACGTTCTGGCTCAAGAGATAATTGGTCAAACTATAAACCTTGTCTTTTTTCACGCATCCATCTGAAGTTCTTACATAGCCTTCATCTAGAGGCGAGAAATCGCTGTAGTAGTTTTCGTCTTCGTTCATGGTCTTGTCCATCTCATAGGCCGTGAGCTTCATGGTCTGAGTAGAGTCGCCATAGTAATTGAAAAAGAAGAGATTGAGGACGCATGAATCCGCTTCCACGTTGCCGTACTGAATGTTACCACTATCATCGTAGGTCACTAAACTGTCCTGATCATGAAAGCCGTAATTTTCCGTACAATTAAACTGGACCATAAAGTCACCAGTTATATAATTACCAGTTTCAAGATCTCTCACCTTGCCCAAATAACCAGTAGTAGAATTGGAGAGCACAGCGCCTGCCAACACAGACTTACTCGCTACATCGAAAGTGGCAGTTGAAATGTTCACGCCGTCGGTACTTCCGTTGAGAGAATTTCCGATTTCATCAGTTGTATCGTCGCAAGCACAGAAGAAGAGTCCAGCGACCAATAAGACTAAGCTGAATTTCAGTTTCATAAATAGAATCGTGAGAGGGAAAAATTCCCTAATTAGCTTTATTCACCGAGAATCTTATTATAGAAGTCCTTGTAGGCTTCGGCAAAATCGTCCTCCCCAGGATTTGCAAGTACGGGACGACCAGATTCGTTAGCATATTTCAACAAGTCGGCATTGACATGCTTTCCGGCTTCCACGACGCCGTCACTGTAGTCAATAGCCATTTTCCCAAGTTCCAAGAAATCAAACTTCTCTGCGTAAGGCTTCAGCAATTCCTCCTTAGCATCTCGAAACTCGAGACATTTTTTAAAGTTATCACCAAGAGTTGTCTTCAGTTGATTCTGGAAAAGCGAAAGTATCACTTTGCAATGAGAGAAGGAAGGATCATCCTTGTATGCAGTTTTGATATAAAGAGGAACCACGGATGCCATCCACCCTTGACAATGAACGATGTCAGGTGTCCAACGCAACTTCTTAACAGTTTCGAGCACGCCTCTGGCAAAAAATATTGCTCTTTCACCGTTATCAGGATATTCAGAGTTGTTCTCGTCTTCAGTCATTGCCGGACGACTATAAAAATAATCTTCGTTGTCAATAAAATAGACTTGCAAGCGCGAAGAGGGGATACTGGCCACCTTAATAATTAGAGGATGGTCGGTATCGTCGATAATCAAATTCATACCCGAAAGACGGCTCACTTCATGAAGCTGCCTACGACGTTCGTTGATATTTCCCCACTTCGGCATGAATGTGCGGATTTCAAAGCCCTTTTCCTGAATCTTATGAGGTAGCTCACTTCCCATTATCGACATTTCACTGTCAGGAACATACGGTTTGATTTCCTGATTGATGAATAAAACCTTCTTCTTTGCCATCTTCGCATTAATTAATTTTTAGTAAGCCCAGCCTTCACCGCTTTCATGAAGTAATCCACCTCACGCCTTACACCAAAGAAAAGGATAGGGGAAGACTGGTAGAGAAGAGACGTGTCTCATGTAAGGCTGCCCTACAAGCACTGCTGCGAGCAGCTCTACAGATAATGCCTCTATCATGCAAAGTTACATAAAATAAATGAAAGAACGCTCTGTTTTTGCAACAATTCACAAAAACAGAGCGTTTTTATAATGTTTTAGTCAGTCACTCTGAATTGACTTTTCAAGTACAATAACATCCAAAGTGACCTTTGTCTCATTCAACTACAAAAAGAGGATCGTCTTCCATGACACTCTGTCCGATTTTCACACAGATGGCAGTAATTTTGCCGTCTTTTTCGGCCTCAATGTTATTAGCCATTTTCATGGCTTCAAGTACAAGCACTGCATCGCCGGCCTTCACTTCGTCGCCAACCTGGCAGTTGATTGCCGTTATGGTACCTGGTAGAGGAGCTTTAACGGCGTTGGCTGAATTAACGTTGGCTGTCACTGCCTGATCGTCGGCGCTTTCCTGCACAGGCTTACCTAGCACAACTGGCTTTTTCTCCTCTTCGGCCGGTTTTTCCATCTGCACATCGAAATCCTCACCGTTGACCTTCACGCTGGCTACGTTTGTATCCTCGTTGATTTCTCCTATCTCAACTTCGTAGACCTTACCGTCGATTGTATATTTGAATTCTTTCATTTTACTCTTTGTGGTTTAGTTGTGAACGAGAGGAACTTGGCGTTCCACAATGTATGCCGACGATTAATGGTAATAACGCCGGACTCCTTATCATGCACGTTGTTGCCCTGATATTCGTATAGGGCCATCGCTATGGCAGCATAAACATTTTTGTCCATTACTTTTGCTGTTAGAATGATTGAGATGTTTGACCTACATGGGCATACAACCATGCTTCTTAGCAGGCAAGCTCTGACGCTTGGAAGCCAGTTGAGCCAATCCACGACAGATACGGAAACGAGTATTGCGTGGCTCTATTACGTCGTCTATATAGCCGAACTGTGCTGCCTGATATGGGTTGGCAAACGTCTTAGTATATTCTTCTTCCTTTTCAGCAAGGAAAGCGTGTACATCACCACCAGCCTCTTTAACTGCCTTTGCTTCTTTTCCACAAAGTACTGCTACAGCTCCCGAAGCACCCATAACAGCGATTTCAGCTGTTGGCCATGCAAAGTTGAGGTCAGCACGAAGCTGCTTGCAACCCATCACGATGTGGGATCCACCATAGCTCTTCCTCAGTGTAATGGTAATTTTAGGTACAGTGGCCTCACCATATGCATAAAGCAACTGTGCTCCGTGAAGAATTACAGCATTATATTCCTGACCAGTTCCAGGAAGGAAGCCTGGTACATCCACGAGACTGACGATTGGGATGTTGAATGCGTCGCAGAAGCGAACGAAACGTGCTCCCTTACGCGAAGCGTTAACATCTAGAACACCAGCATAAGCCTGTGGCTGATTAGCTACGATGCCGACACTCTGTCCGTTGAACCGCGCAAAACCAGTGATAATATTCTTTGCGAACTTTGGCTGCACTTCAAAGAACTCGCCATTATCTGTAATAGCTGTTATCACCTTATACATGTCATAGGCTTTGTTAGGATCGTCAGGAAGAATGTCATTGAGCAAGTCCTCCTTACGGTCCACGGGATCGGTGCATTCCGTTCTAGGAGCCTCTTCCATGTTGTTGGAGGGAATGTAGCTCAGCAGTTTTCTAATCATCTGCATTGCCTCCTCCTCTGTCTTGGCTGTGAAGCTCGTTACACCGCTCTTGCTAGCATGCACACTAGCTCCACCGAGATGCTCCGAATCAATATCCTCTCCGGTCACCGTTTTCACCACTTTTGGACCTGTAAGGAACATATAGCTAGTACCTTCGGTCATGAGGATAAAATCAGTAAGAGCGGGCGAATAAACTGCACCGCCGGCACACGGACCCAAGATAGCTGAAATCTGTGGAATAACACCGCTTGCAAGGATGTTACGCTCAAAGATTTCACCATAGCCGGCCAAGGCAGAGATACCTTCCTGAATACGGGCACCACCAGAGTCGTTCATGCAAATCACCGGCGCACCATTCTGCATGGCCATATCCATCACCTTGCAGATCTTCTGAGCCATCGTCTCAGAGAGCGAACCGCCGTTCACGGTGAAATCCTGAGCGTAGACGTAAACCAGTCGCCCGTCGATAGTGGCGGAACCTGCCACCACGCCATCACCGAGAAACTTCTTCTTTTCCATGCCAAAGTTATGGCACCGATGGAGTTTGAACATGTCGTACTCCTCGAAGCTGCCCTCATCCACGAGCATTTCTATACGTTCCCTTGCGGTATACTTACCACGAGAGTGTTGCTTGTCGATGGCTTTCTGTCCGCCACCAAGCTTTGCCTGCTCGCGCTTGGCAATCAGTTCTTTGATTTTCTCTGTTTGAATACTCATAGTGTGTATTTATTCTTTCTGTTGTTTTATCTCTGTTTAAATCGGCGGCAAAGTTACGAAATTTCCGTGACATATAACCCGTTAGGACGCAAAATAACTTTTATTAATTTCACAGCAACCACTTTACGACCTTTTCAGCATCTTTCTTCGCATAGATTCCATTGACATAAAAGCTATTCAATTCTGTCATTTAATCTTGAAATAAATAAACAAGAAAGTAATTGCATTACAAATACATCAACATAAGATTGCAACTGCAGGCAAAATAATGTCTAATAAACTTACCGACAGAAAATTTGAACAGCAAGACATAACCCGTTATAGAC
>JBMNUW010000055.1:0-18553 GCA_050946475.1 Prevotella sp. | reverse complement strand
ATTGATAGAATCGGATGGAATCAATTTCCGACATAAGAAGGATGTCAATCTTAGTCACATCAAAGATATAGTTCAGACCAAAGGGTTCACACCGTCGACTGTAGTACTCACTAATGACAAACTGGTCTTGCTTGGTTCCAAAGATACGCTGGATGCCTCAGGTGTGGAAAAACTGTTGCTTGCAGATGAGTCAACACTCTACGGAATCAGTGAGAACGGCTTACGTCGATACGATATTGCTAACGGACATATCGTAGAGACCGGTCGTTTTTTCGAAGATATGCATTTTGTCGCGCAAGGGTCTCTAGCCTTTGACGGTAAACTGTATCTGTCAAGTAGATTGGGGCTAATGCAAATAAAACCCAGGCAAGAGTCGAACGTAAAATGGATAGATGTCCGAGATAATGAAGTGAGTCGCAAACGCATTATATTTTCTCTTTGTCTTGTAATCGCCATGCTGGCAATTTTCTTCTATGGGAGGAAATGCTATGCTTCTATAATGAAACGGCAGGAAAATACATTGAGAAAAAGTCTGGAGAAGCGTATAGACAGCTTGGAACGTATTTATGACATAGTAGGTGGTACGTACAAAGAGGATTTGAAAAGACTAAAGGCAAATTTGGAAGAGGTAGTTAAAAAGGATAATCCATCGGATAAGAAAACCATAGGGCGACTTATGGAAATATCTGACGAAGTGATGAGACGAAATCGTAATGCATCGCTTTTGCTCATGAAATACCTTGATGTTCAAAAAGAGGAATTAGAGAATAAAGGGCTTTATGACAGCAAACGGCTCCTTGATATCACTCGCAAGGTTGTGGCTACGGGAACCCTGGAGGATATTTTACAGCAAACTATTATAAACAGGGATTGGCTGAGAGCTATAAATACAACGGAGCAAAGTCTGAACGAATATATTCAACAACTTAGTAACACGTTGCCTCTGAAGGGAATATCTGATTGTCTGGAACCTATGATAAAAAACTATCGTAAGGAACTTGCAATCAGGCCTATGGATGAGCTTAAGCCTGAACTTACTGATATTATGAACCGCTATAAGCGTCTCTTTTCTGATGAAGCTATGACGGAAATAGAAAAATTCTGTCATAAGCGAATTGAATATTTGGAAAAGATGGAGCAACATGATACCGTGGCGCGAGCATTGTTGAGTCAATTTACAGGTGCATCGACAAACATGAGAACGCAAGATCGTATAGAACTGCTTAAACGGATGCAGCACTTGAATCTTCGCGTCACGCAATTCGTTATACGACATCAGTTGTCAAGATACATTAGAAATTACAGCAATAAACGAGCTGAACTCATGCGTATCAACAACTTAAAATCTGATAGTCAGATAACATCTCAGCTTGAGCAGAATTTTCAGCAACAGCTTCAACAAGAAATAAATCAGATAGGACAGTTGATAACGAAGTTCTACTCTGCCATGGACAATACTGATCATTCTCTATTGTCAGATATTCTTGGATTTACCAATTACGACAACCAACAAGCGAAGGTGCTTGCAGTTCTTATGGCTTATAGTAAGATAAAGCGGTCGTTTATTCCGGGAATATTGGGCATTTACGGCAACTTGAACCCTGTGTTAAGCCGTTTAACAAACACTCGTCTCCGTCCCAATGAAAAGTCGATAGCTCAATATGCCGAACGACATCCTTCAAGTATGGCTACATATATATTAATGATAACAGGTTCAGAAATTTCCAGGAATAAATGATTTTCATGTGTAGCCAGTTTGCGGATTTGTGGCAGCAAGATCTGTCTTGTGGCAGCATGATTCTATCGTGAGTTACGGAAAGAGGTGGAGCGCCTCATTACGGTTATCCTTACCAGGAGTGCTACAAGTATGGTTCCAAATCCACAGTAAAGGGCTAAAGTGAAAAACTCTGTGTAGCCCATGGAATATTCAAGTGTACCGGAAATCATGACTGCAATCATCTGAGAGAAGGCTATCAATGCTTCCGACCAATTGTGATGACTCCTTGACCCGTTGCCAGTGAAATAGTTGATGAAATGGAAATATGCGGAACATCCGAAGCCGGCACATAATTGATAGCAAAAGACTAAAAAGATTATGACAAGAAGATTGTCGGGAAGTATTTTGCTAAAGTAAATATAGATACCTCCGGATAAGGCAGTAACAAGGGCCATTGGCAGTAGCCAGCGATGTAGACCGTCGCGAGAGATGAGATAGTGACCGGCTGTCAGTCCCACGATTAGACCGAAGACACCAGCAGAACCTTGGGCAAGTCCATACTCTTGGGGAGAAAGTCCAAGACCTCCATTGTGGGCTGCATCGATGAGAAAGAGATTTGTTGTCTTGGATAAGAGAGCCAAGGGAACGAAGTAGAAGAGAGTGAAAAGAAGAGATGCAATGGACCAACGAGAAGACATTAGCGAGTTGAGCCCGGAATGAATTTCATCAATAGGTACTAAAGAACTGAAATGTCCCGAATGACGACGTTTGCTGCGAGGAAGTGTGATGCAATGCCATAGCCACAGCAGCAATGCCAGTCCACATAGCAGATAGAACAAGAGACTCCAGGAATAAGTGATACTGTTACGATAAATTACTTGTAGATTTCCCGCAACCATGAGTAGAAAGCCTTGTGTGAGAATGACGGCCAACATAAAAAACAGATTGCGAAGAATCTTTAGCATACTGCGATGTTCTTCAAGAACCCAACGATCAAACAGACCACGTACGGAGTTGCCATGGAGCGCACTTGAAAAGGCAACCATAAGAAAACCGCAAAAAGAAGCTTGTCGCCATACGATGGATGGAACGGCAAGGGCCAAACTCAGGAAAGAGAGGCAGATGAGGAACTGGGAGATGAGGAACCACCAACGGTAAGAGAGCAGTTGGCGCAGCATAGGCTCCCAGAACGGCTTTAGAACCCATGGAAGATAGAGCCAGGCTGCCATGAAGGTGATGTGGTCGTTGGAGAGTCCCATTTGCTTATACATTACGACAGACAGAATCATGGCACTAACAAAAGGAAACCCATCAGCAAAATAGGCTGTGGGAATCCAACTCCATTCGGTGGTCAACGGACCCTTTGAATGCTGAAGCTGCTGAGATGGGCTGTGCTGTTTGTCCGTAATGCTCATGTTTGTCTTTTTATCTTGTCTGCCGTATGGTTTCAGTATAGCGAATGGAAATTTCAGCTCCTGGATAATAGTGCTCCAATATTTCCTTATAATTATATCCTTGTTCCCCCATCACAGCGGCTCCTATTTGGCAGAGGCCGACGCCGTGTCCCCAGCCGGCTCCAGTGAGGACAAAGGCTTTGGGTATGCCTTTGTCGTCGGCAGGTTCCTTGTCAACGACAAAGGCTGAACTGTAGAGATGTGTCTTGCTGAGTGCCCTTCTGATTTCCAGTTCCTTGCCAATGACAATGGAACGGTTGGTACCTACGATTTTCAAGAGGCAAATTCGTCCGCTTTTCCCTCTTTGTAGTGGAATGAGATCTGTAATGGCTCCAAGATTGCAGTTGAGCTTTCGTTGAAGCAGGTCGCAGATTTCTTCTTGGGTAAGTCTAACATGCCAGCGGTAGAAATCCGTAGTTTCCTGGTCGTAATCATTGAGTACCTGCTGAAGGATTTTTTTGTCGTGTGTGTTGCAGAATGCGGGAGGTGCAGAGCGAATCCACAATTCTGCTTGTTGCTCGTCAGTGAGGTCAGGCAACCTGGTGGAACTTTTCAATTCTGAATGTGCATCAGTCGTGTTGCCAGATGTATTTATTGAAGTGTCTGCTACAGCCTTAAGATAATCCTTAGGCGTGTTCTCCCAGCAATATTGAAATTCTTCAGTGATACCTCCGCAACATTTAGAAAAGCGGGCATCGCAGAGTTCATCCCCGTCAACAAGAACTTGTCCAATCGTTTGGCGGATAGCCTCGGCTACGTGTGGACTAGTCTCCTTGGTGATACCTTGATAACGCTGGCAGTGATCATCGGCGCATACGTCGAAAAGCGTGTGGTCCTGTCGGTCATACCATCGAATAATGCGGTCGTGAAGCAATGTGCCGGATTGAGGAGCGGCTGAGGTATTAGCTTTGGGGAGTTGTCGTTTCTCAATTTGTGAAAGGAGCCATGAACGAGAAATGACGGCATGCGCTTTGAGAAGTTCAAGACTCGATGTGGCACTCATCTCACTTGAGATGACACTTTCGAGATAGCGTTCTACAGGTAAACGATTGATGGCCCAAATCTTATTGTCGTCGATGAGCAGATGCAATTCACCTGCGAAAGTCTGCGTTTCCTTGCGTTCCCAATGGAAATTGACACCGATGATGACGTCTTCCAACGAGAAGGCAGCATCCGCGGATTGTGGCAAAAACGAGATAGAATGACAAATCTTGCCATTCCAATGTATAGCTCCTCGCTGACATGAAACCACCTGGGGACCGGAGACTACAACAGGTGAACCTGTCGGACTGCTTTCACCGACAATGTAGGGGGCATGGAGCGTAAACCTAATTTCTGCACCGCTAACAATGCCCACGGTGACCGAAGGCTGTTCAGAAAGAGAAGACATACCGTTGTTTTGCTTCATAGTTTGACTTGGGACAAATATATTTCTTTGCAAAGTTAATGAAATTCGTGAACAATAAACCGTGAATTCCTAAAAAATATCGTAACTTTGCACGATGATGAAAAAGAAACTCTTAGGCATGACGCTCCAGGAAATGAAGGAGGTGGCCCAGTCGTTGGGTATGCCTTCCTTTACCGGAACGCAGATTGCCAAATGGATATATGGCCGACATGTGAAGTCAATCGACGAGATGACTAATCTCTCGAAAGTGAATCGCGAACGCCTCAAGCAAGTTTGCGAGGTGGGTTGCGCGGCCCCCATAGATGCTCAGCGCTCGAAAGACGGTACAGTGAAATATCTTTTTCCGGTGTCAACCACTCAGCCGTCCCTCACTGCTGATGGTACTGAGGAAATTTCTGCTCGGAAATTCGTTGAAACGGTCTACATACCTGAGGATGATCGTGCAACGCTTTGTGTGTCATGTGAGGTGGGCTGTAAGATGAACTGCTTGTTCTGTCAGACCGGTAAACAGGGCTTTGAAGGCTATCTTACAACAAATGACATCTTGAACCAGATTTATAGTCTCCCTGAGACAGAGAATCTCACTAACATCGTGTTTATGGGACAAGGTGAGCCGATGGACAATCTCACTAATGTACTGCGTGCCACGTCACTGCTTACGGCCGATTATGGATGGGCCTGGAGTCCCAAGCGTATTACGGTGAGTAGTGTGGGCCTTCGTGACAAACTACAACGTTTCCTCGAAGAAAGCGACTGTCATGTAGCTATCAGCATGCACTCGCCACAACATGATCAGCGGGCTCAACTGATGCCGGCAGAACGGTCTATGAGCATTCGTGAAATTGTGGATTTGTTGAAGAACTATGATTTCAGTCATCAGCGTCGGCTGTCGTTTGAATACATTCTCTTCGGCGGACTTAACGACTCGCTTGCTCATGCACGTCAGATTGTATCATTGCTTCATGGGTTGGAATGTCGTGTGAACCTCATTCGCTTTCATCAAATTCCACACGTAAATCTCCGTGGTACTGACGAGAAAAAAATGATTGAGTTCCGCGATTATCTGACCCAACACGGCGTGTTCACTACCATCCGTGCCAGTAGGGGAGAGGATATTTTCGCTGCTTGCGGACTGTTGAGTACTTCGAAGAAAATCAAGGAAGAACGACAGCAACAGTGACCAGAAAGGCATGCCAATGGTTACAGACAGTCTAAAGAAGATGGAACAACTTGGATGGCAAGGAATAATCCTATTTGATGGTGGCCTGACTTATAAGGCCATGCATAAAATACAGACAATGCTGCTCCTTCTCGTAAGTCTTTGGAGTCTCGTGGGGTGTAGAGATGCCTCGCCCTTGCAACCACAATCAGGTGGCAAGCCTTATGATGTTCTTGTGGTGAATGACCGGAGTAACGTCGTTTCAAAGGCATTGCAATTCGATGTAATGGGCCTGCCACAACCAGAGCCGTCTTTTGATGTCTCAACAGTGGACAGTGCCCATTTTGAAGCAAATCTCAGGCTGGCCCGGTGTATTGTCATGGTGAATGTCGACTCTGTGGCTTTTCCAAGTCCTCGTATTCGCTACGAGAGAGATGTGTGGGCACGTCCTCAGATTGTAGTCTATGTCGGCGCACCTAGCGTGCAGACGCTTCTGGGAGGGAAGGGACAACAGGCTCGCAGCTTGCGGCAGCTTCTCATGCGCTTTGAGATGAATGTCGAGATTGGCAGGCTGCAGCATCATCGTAATGTGAAGGCTGAGCAACTGTTACATAAGACTTTCGGAGCCAAGCTTCTGATACCGGAAGAGATGACAAGTTCGAAAGTCGGAGAAAACTTCCTTTGGCTGAGCAACAATTCACCTACTGTCATGTGTAATGTGGTGGTGTATAAATTGCCTTCGTCTGTAACGCCGAGCATCTCTCGTTTCATAGCCCTTCGTGATAGTGCATTAGGATGTAATATTAAGGGAGAAAATGACAATATGCAGATGCATACTGCAGGTCAGACGGTGGTCAGGTCTTCTTCTGTGTTGAGAGGGCGTCCGACGACAATCTTCCGAGGACTTTGGGAGATGGAGGGCGATGACATGGGAGGTCCTTTCGTTGCACGCGTTGAGGGAAACTTGTGTGTGGAGTCTTTTGTGTTCGCTCCAGGAAAAAGCAAGCGTAATACAATACGTCGCTTGGAAGCAGTCCTCTATACGCTCAATGAGCCTTTGGTTAATTCCAGGGAAAAATAGAATGGGCGAAGTACCTTCTCATACTTTTGAAAGAATGGAGATGTCCATCTTGATATTTGAAATTCTGATTTAAAGAATATATTTTATAAAAATAGATATATGGAAGATAGAAAGATAAGGGTGGCCATCACCCATGGAGATACCAATGGTATCGGATACGAACTCATTTTCAAGGCTTTTGATTCGCCTGAAATGTTAGAGTTGTGCACACCTATCATATATGGTTCGCCTAAGTTAGCAACCTATCATCGCAAGGCACTTGGCATCCAGGCTAATTTCAGTATTATTAATTCTGCCAAAGAAGCTGAGGATGGAAGAGTGAACATGTTATCTGTGTTCGATGATGAGGTGAAGGTGGATTTGGGCGTACCTACAGAGGAGTCAAGTAGAGCTGCAGTGAAAGCTCTTGACAGAGCTATTACCGATTATCGTGACGGCCTTTTTGATGTGCTTGTCACAGCCCCTGTAGACAAAGACCATATGCATCTTGACGGCTTTGATTTCACAAACGACCATTTTGTGGAGATGTGCGTGGGTGAGGGCAAGAAGGGTTTGTGCATATTGATGAATCAGAATTTGCGCATGGCTTTATTGACCGATGAGGTGGCACTTCGTGATGTTGCAGCTGCGGTGACCAAGGAAAATGTAGAAGATCGCGTGCGTCTCTTTTCCAATACTTTGGCCCGTGACTTCCGCATTTCGGAACCTCGAGTGGCAGTATTCTCGTTGAACCCTTCTGATCGTGAGGAAAAACACGGACAGGAAGAGACGGAGGCTATCATTCCCGCCATCGGGCAATTGGCAGAGGAAGGATACAATGTGTTTGGTCCCTATCATCCTGATGAATTTTTCAAGGAAGGCTATTATACTGCATTCGACGGTATACTTGCTATGCATCATGATCAAGGTTATGCTCCCTTCTTGGCACTTGAACCTGAAGACAACGTGGACTATCTAGCCGGGTTACCTCTTATCTGCGCTTCAGCAGACATGGGCCCAAGTTATGACATAGCAGGAACAGGCAAGGCAGATGTCACAGCTTTCCGACATGCCATCTATTGCGCCATTGACGCCTATCGTAACAGAAGAAACTATGATGAGGCGGGAGAACATCCATTGCCAAAGCTTTACCACGAGCGAAAGGATGACAGCGAAAAAGTGCGTTTCTCTATCCCCAAGAAACACGAGAATAGTCAAAAAGACAAACGGAGCTGATAGTAGTATCTGCTATCGGCCTCAGACACACCCATGAATAAGAAATATCAAAACGCATTCTTCATTTTCGGCATTGTTGTGCTTGTCGTCATGGTGACACAGCTCAACTTTGCTGAAGTTTGGGATGGATTGCAGCATGCCGGCTACTGGTTCTTTGCAGTGGTTGCCCTTTGGGCTTTCCTCTATATTTTTAACACCTCTGCCTGGTATCTTATTATAAATGGAGTCTGTTCAGACATGACAGTAGAGGAACGCAAGGGTCGTCGACATCCTGTTCCGTTTTGGTGGCTATATAAGATTACTGTTTCAGGATTTGCCCTCAACTACGCTACACCGGGTGGTTTAATGGGCGGAGAGCCCTATCGCATCATGGAACTTTCACCGCGCATAGGAACGGAGAGGGCTTCATCTTCGGTCATTCTCTATGCCATGACACATATCTTCAGCCATTTCTGGTTTTGGCTTTTCTCTGTTATACTCTATGTCTGTACGAAACATTTGAACTTCTTTATGTCGGTCTTGCTGGCATGTATAACAGGATTCTGCCTTCTTGGAATCTGGTTTTTCGTAGCTGGTTATCGCAAGGGTTTGGCTAACAGGGTAATGAAACTGTTAAGTCATCTTCCTCTCGTAAAGCGATGGGCGGGACCTTTTGTAGAGAGACATCGCGAACAACTCAACACCATAGATAAACAGATAGCAGCTTTGCATAGACAAAATCCCAGGATGTTCGTTTCGTCTGTGATATTAGAGTTCCTTTGCAGGGTCAGCTCCGGACTTGAGGTTTATTTCATTCTAATGGTGCTCATGCCTGATGTCAATTATTTGAATTGTGTGCTTATCATCGCCTTTACAACTCTTTTTGCAAACATGCTCTTTTTCATGCCCTTGCAATTGGGAGGCCGTGAGGGTGGTTTCCTCATGTCTGTCACTAGTCTGGGAATGACAGCCAATGCCGGTATCTTTGTGGCTTTAATCGTCAGAGTGCGAGAACTGGTGTGGACTGGAATTGGGCTCTTGCTTATTAAGTTGGAAAAGGCGCCTCATAAAGAATGAATCTTTTTTGCCAAAATTGCAGCTTTCTCAATAAAAATGCGTAATTTTGTCACCAATGAATACAAGTGAACTGCAGAAGATAAAGCAACGCTATAACATCGTGGGAAACAGCGAGGGACTGACCCATGCATTGGATGTCGCTCTTCAAGTGGCACCCACGGATTTGAGCGTGCTTATCGTGGGTGAAAGTGGCGTGGGTAAGGAGATTATACCACGTATTATCCATGATAATTCTCCTCGGAAAAGAGAACGCTATTTTGCTATCAACTGCGGATCCATCCCTGAAGGAACCATTGATAGTGAGCTCTTCGGTCATGAAAAAGGTGCTTTTACAGGTGCTATCGGAGAGAGCGAAGGCTATTTCGGTGTGGCAAACAAGGGTACCATTTTTCTTGATGAGGTGGGCGAATTGCCATTGGCTACACAAGCTCGATTACTTCGTGTGCTCGAAACAGGAGAATATATCAGAGTAGGAGGTCAGGAAATAAGAAAGACAGATGTCCGTATCGTTGCTGCCACCAATGTGAACATGAGGCAAGCTGTTGCAGAAGGCAGGTTCCGGGAAGACTTATATTACCGTCTCAATACCATTCCTATCATGATGCCGCCATTGCGCGATAGAGGAGAGGATATATTACTTCTCTTTCGTCTTTTCGCCATGCAGATGGCAGAGAAGTATCATCTTCCAAAAATTACTCTCGCGGAAGATGCGAAGCCTCTGATGTTACATTACAAATGGCCAGGAAATGTGCGCCAGCTTAAGAACATCACCGAGCAAATGTCTGTGCTTAGTCAGGAGAGAGTAATCGACAGCAACACGTTGAAGAAATTTATTCCTGAGGACCCTGACACTACTCAGCTTATGACGATTTCCAAATCAGGGCAACATTCTTATGAGAACGAGCGCGAGATGCTTTATAAGATTCTTTACGAATTGAAGGGCAATGTTGCAGATTTGCGTAGGGAACTCACGGACATGCGGAAGCAGATGGACACGCTTGGTAATGGTGGCAGTGCAGTGTCTTATCAGCATCATTTCATAGACAGCAATGAGAGGCAGCTGCCAACAGTTGTCAGTGGAAATCCTAACTATCAGGCTATGTCTACGGCTCCGGCAGCTGAGGAAGCAGAGGCCGAGGAGGTAGCAAGTGAGCCTGAGAATCTCAATCTCGATAATCTTGGCAGACAGATGGTAGAGAAAGCCTTGGAACGAAACGGCGGTAATAGGAAAAAAGCCGCACAAGAACTGGGTATCTCGGACCGAACACTCTATAGAAGAATAAAGCGCTATGGCTTGGACAAAAAATAATAGATTTCTCTTGCTAATTCTGGGATTGGCTGTACTTGTGTCGTGCTCCGTATCGTATAAGTTTAACGGATCGAGTATTGACTACACTAAGATCAAGACCATTCAGATTGCAGAGTTTCCCAACAGAAGTAGTTATGTATGGGGCCCGATGGCTTCCATCTTCAATAACCAGTTGAAGGATGAATTTGCCAACCACACCCGTCTGCAACAGGTCAGACGTAATGGAGACCTTGTTATCGATGGCGAGATAGCGCAGTATTCTCAACGAAACAAAGCCGTGTCGAGTGAGGGAAATTCCAATATGGTGGAACTTTCCATTACGGTCAACGTGAGGTTTACCAATACCAAAAACCATGCGGAAGATTTTGAAAAGTCGTTTACGGCAACGCAGAGCTATGAGTCGACTCTTAGTCTGAATTCCGTACAGGAAGAACTCGTGCAAAACATGTGCGAGGACTTAACGGATCAGATATTCAACGCTACTGTAGCTAACTGGTAGAAATTTAATCTGGTTGTTCCTTCGACATCTTTAAATATTATTTCCAGTCGTAAAGCTATGTGCAAATATAGATTCTGGTTTTAATATATGATGGTGAAAGGTGACCATCAAAATGTTACTGTCGAAACAAATTGCTGTGCCAACGTAAGCTTTCAAGCCGGGTAATTCCCGGTTAACAGGTATGGCTTGCTATATGGAACAACAAGGTAGGTCAATAAAAACAAACAAAGATTCTGATCAGATAGAAAGTATGGATATTACCGCACTTATCAAGCATCCGGAGAACTTGGATCGTGAGACGCTCTACGATCTAAGGAGCCTTTTGGCGCTTTATCCTTACTATCAGACTGCGAGGCTGTTATTGTTGCAGAATCTATATCTCCTTCATGATGTTACTTTTGATGAGGAATTGCGTCGTGCGGCTGTCTATATCACGGATCGCAAGGTGCTCTTTAATCTCGTGGAGGCTATGCACTATCAGCTAAAACGGGAACCCGGTACGAAGAAGGAAACTTCGAGGTCAGAGTCAGCAGGAGATAGAACCATCTCACTCATTGATAACTTCCTCGATTCAATACCAACTGATAAGAAACAAGAAAACAAACCTAAGAGAAAACCGACCCCGGCTGATGCTGCGGTTGATTATGTGTCTTATCTGCTTGAAACAGAGTCGGAAGATGAAGAAAACAATGATGAACCCACGCCGATGTTGAAGGGACAGGAATTGATAGATAACTTCATCAATAATGAGGGCGGGAAAATTCAACTTAAGGAAGAACCTGAATTCACTCCGCGGTTGGAAGATGCTGAGGAGGATAGCAACGAAGTCGAAGAAGACGGATATTATACAGAAACTTTAGCTAAGATTTATATAAAACAAGGCCGATATGAAAGGGCTTTGGAAATTATTCATCGGATAAATTTGAATAATCCAAAAAAAAATGCTTACTTTGCAGACCAAATTCGATTCTTGGAAAAATTGATTATAAATAACAAAAATAAATAATAAAGCTTTATGTACACTTTTTTTGTAGTTCTTATGGTCCTGGTATCTCTGCTGATGATTGGCATCGTATTGATTCAGGAATCAAAGGGCGGAGGCCTTTCTAGCAATTTCTCTGCCTCTAATGCCATTATGGGCGTACGAAAGACCACGGATTTTGTGGAGAAGGCAACGTGGACACTTGCTGCTCTTATGGTGATCATCAGTATTGCTTGCGCTTACACAGCTCCTCAGGCAGCTTCTTCAGAGAGCGTTCTTGAAAGGACCGCCACAGAGACGCAGACTACCAATCCCACTACAACTCCTGGCTTTGGCGCTGGTCAACAGACGCAGGGCGCTGCACAGCAAGGTGCTAAGTCGGCAGCTCCTCAAGCTCCAGCAGCAGGAAAAGGTGCCGCACCTAAGGCTCCTCAGACTCCTGCAAAATAAAATTGATGAAAAAAGTTCGGGATTTATTTGGTAGTTCCGAATAAATCCCTTACCTTTGCAACCGCTTTAAAGAAAGAATAAAGCACCAATTACACGGTGGGTGTAGTTCAGTTGGTTAGAGCGTCAGATTGTGGTTCTGAATGTCGTGGGTTCGAGTCCCTCCTCCCACCCGGTTTAATCCCTGCAACTTATAAGTTGCAGGGATTTTTGTTTTAGTCCCGTTCTCGAAAAATAATGGTGCGCGGAATTTCGGATCAAATAATATTTCCTGTTAGAGGAGATAACCCGGAAATTGATGTATGTGAGATTGCCAGATTTACTAAAGTTAAAAGTTAGAGTTTCTGACATACACGAGTCACATAATGTAGGCTCTTAAGTAAACACGTTCGTATTTTATTTCTATTTCTTCTTTATGAAGACGAGTTTCTTTGGCATTTTCACCCATTTCCGATTCCTCGCAATTTTAATGTTGCTTCCGGAATTTTGTGTTAGGATAAAGGTGGTGTCGTTTTCAACTCTCAATGTAGCAGTAAGATCCTCGGAACCATAATCATTAATAATTGAAATTGTGGCAGAATTATCATTGTTTATTTTCGCGTCCGTAAAGAGCCACTTTCGAGCATCTCGCCTGTCGCCGAAAAAGCCAGGCAGTTCACCGTAGACTTCCTGGTGAGGTACAGTGACGTTGTTGTGATAGAAATCAATGTTAAGATACACATCGTATTCTTGATTGTAAAGATAGCCTTTGAATACTGTTGAATCTCTGACTGGGGATGGCTGAAATTCGCACTTCGGTTGTTGCCAGTTGGTTGCATTGACATTAACAGCCAACGGTAAAACAGCAACAATGCAAGCTGTCATAAATAAGGATAAATGTTGATGTTTCATGTCTAAAATTATATTTGATTGCAAAGATAGGTTTTAATATCAAGAAATTGCCTGTTTTTTAGTTTTTTCATATTCATCAGTTTGGAATTTATATTTTTTGTATTAACTTTGCGCAGTTAGAGTTTTGTCTATGGTTAAAGAAAGATTGTTCCCTGACTTTATATTTGAGTCAAGTTGGGAAGTTTGCAATAAGGTAGGTGGAATTTACACGGTATTGTCTACCCGTGCTAAAACACTACAGCACAAGATGAAAGATCATATCATCTTCATAGGCCCTGATTGTTGGAAGGAGAAAGAATGTCCATTTTTTAAAGAGGACAATCTTCTTTTCCCAAAGTGGGTGTCTTTTGCTAAGACCTCAGGCTTGTCGGTCCGTGTCGGCCGCTGGACTATCCCGGGAGAACCCATAGCAGTCTTGGTTGATTTTGCTCCATTCTATTCGCAGAAAAATCAGATTTACACAAAGCTTTGGGAAGACTTTAAGGTTGATAGTCTTCATGCTTATGGAGATTATGATGAAGCTTCTATGTTCTCTTATGCAGCGGCAAAGGTCGTTGAAAGTTTTTACCATTACAATCTAAGTTCTAAGGATAAGGTCGTCTACCATGGCAATGAGTGGATGACAGGACTTGGCGTACTTTATATCCATAAGTATTTGCCTGAAATTGCCACAATCTTTACAACACACGCTACAAGCATAGGACGTAGCATAGCAGGAAATAACAAGCCTCTTTACGAGTATCTTTCCGCCTACAATGGGGATCAGATGGCAGGCGAGCTAAATATGCAAAGTAAGCATTCGGTTGAAAAACAGACTGCCTTGAATGTTGACTGCTTTACAACGGTTAGTGACATTACTGCCAGAGAATGTGAGGAACTGCTGGACAAGCCTGTTGATGTTATATTACCCAATGGCTTTGAAAACACGTTCGTCCCGAAAGGTTCACAGTTTACTCGCAAGCGGGCGACAGCTCGAAAGAGATTGCTGGAAATCGCAAACAAGTTGATGGGGACTAACTTGGGTGATGATACGCTCATTATTTCCACCAACGGTCGATATGAATTTCGAAATAAAGGCCTTGATGTCTATATCGAGGCCATGAACCGTTTGCGTTTTGATGACCGTCTAAACAGACCCGTTGTAGCTTTCCTCGAAGTACCGGGATGGGTGAAGGAACCTCGTGAGGATTTGAAGGAACGGATGCAGAGTCAATTAGACTATGACCAGCCTCTTGATCAACCTGTCATTACCCATTGGCTCAATAATATGAATGAAGATAGAGTGTTGGGTATGCTCCGTTATTTAGGTGTGGAGAATCGTAAGGAAGATAAGGTGAAATTAATCTTCATACCCACCTACTTACTTGGAGATGACGGGATTGTGAATCTTAGCTATTATGATATGCTGCTTGGCAATGACCTCTGCATTTATCCTTCTTATTATGAACCTTGGGGATATACTCCATTAGAGGCAATAGCTTTCAAAGTGCCGTGTATCACAACAGATCTGGCCGGTTTCGGGCTTTGGGTTAATAGCGAAAAAGGCGGGCAGAGCCATATTGAAGATGGTGTGGAAGTAGTTCACCGCACGGATTACAATTATTTCGAGGTAGCTGATACTATCAAAGATACTGTAGTGCGATTTGCCAATTACAAGCCTGCTCAAGTAACTCAAATCAGAAAGAAAGCAGAGCAACTGTCGAAGAAAGCCTTGTGGAGTCATTTTATAAAATATTATGAAGAGGCCTACGACATTGCTCTCAAAAAGGCTGAAACCCGGAAGTTGAAGAGCTGAACCTTCTTTGAGGAAAGAGAACGCCGAAAAATGCTTTGAATTTGAAAAAGCTCTCGGGAGAGTATTATTTAAATAAATTAAGGATAAAAGGTCGTAATACGATACCATTCCATAACAAAAAAATATAAAAATGAAAATTAAAGCTGATTACACCAATGCTCCACAGTGGAAGGATTTAGTTATTAAATCCCGACTGCCCGAGCAATTGAAATGTTTGGACGAGCTTGCTCACAATATGTGGTGGGCTTGGAACTATGAGGCACGCAATCTGTTCAAGAGCCTAGACGAGAAGCTCTATGAAGAGGTGGGTCATAATCCTGTGCTCCTTCTGGAGCGGTTGGGCTACGATCGCAAGCAGGCCATAGTGAAGGATCGTGCCATCATGAAAAAGGTTAAGGAAGTATATGACAAATTCCGCGCTTATATGGATGTTAAACCTGACAGCAAGCGTCCTTCTGTGGCATACTTTAGTATGGAGTATGGCTTGAATCAGGTTTTGAAGATATATTCCGGTGGACTCGGTATGCTTGCCGGTGACTACCTCAAGGAGGCTTCTGACTCCAATGTAGACATGTGCGCAGTCGGCTTCCTTTATCGTTACGGCTATTTCACACAGAGCCTCAGCATGGATGGACAGCAAATTGCCAAATATGAAGCACAGAATTTCAGCTCACTTCCAATTGAGCGTGTGATGGACGAGAACGGGAATCCTGTTGTCGTTGATGTACCTTACATCAATTATCAGGTTCATGCCTATGTTTGGCAGGTAAACGTAGGACGCATCAAGCTCTACTTGCTCGACACCGACAATGAGATGAATTCTCAGTTCGATAAGCCCATTACTCACTCTCTTTATGGTGGTGACTGGGAAAACCGCTTGAAACAGGAGATTCTTCTTGGTATTGGTGGTGTGCTTACCCTCAAGAAGTTGGGCATCAAAAAGACAATTTACCACTGCAATGAGGGCCATGCAGCACTTTGCAATCTGCAGCGTCTTTGTGACTATGTCGACAGTGGCCTGACATTCAACCAGGCTCTTGAGCTTGTACGGGCTTCTTCGCTCTACACTGTTCATACACCTGTGCCTGCTGGTCACGACTATTTCGACGAATCGCTTTTCGGAAAGTACATGGGTGGTTACCCCGCACGTCTTGGTATTTCATGGGACGAGTTCATCGGTATGGGCCGTCAGAATCCTGACGATCACGGAGAGCGTTTCTGCATGAGTACTTTCGCCTGCAATACTTGTCAGGAAGTCAATGGCGTGAGCAAGCTCCACGGTTGGGTGAGTCAGAAGATGTTCGCTCCCATTTGGAAAGGATATTTCCCTGAGGAGATGCACGTGGGCTATGTTACGAACGGTGTGCATTTCCCGACATGGACAGCTACTGAGTGGCGCAAGCTCTATGACAAGTATTTCGACAAGAACTTCATGAACGACCAGAGCAACGAAGAAATATGGCATGCAATTTACAATGTGCCTGATGAGGAGATCTGGAAGACTCGTATGATCTTGAAACAGAAGCTTGTGACCTATATTCGTGAGAAGTTCACAAAGACCTGGCTGCGCAATCAGGGTGATCCCGCTCGTGTAGTGTCGTTGGTAGAGCGCATCAACCCCAATGCGTTGATGATTGGTTTCTGCCGTCGTTTCGCAACCTACAAGCGTGCTCATCTGCTCTTCACAGACTTGGATCGCTTGTCCAAGATCGTAAACGACCCCGAGCATCCAGTGCTTTTCTTCTTCTCCGGAAAGGCTCATCCCGCCGACGGAGCCGGACAGGGACTTATCAAGCGCATCTATGAGATTAGCCAGCGTCCTGAGTTCCTCGGCAAGATAATCTTCCTTGAGGACTACGACATGCAGTTGGCACGTCGATTGGTTTCCGGTTGTGATATCTGGATGAATACGCCAACCCGTCCACTCGAGGCTAGTGGTACATCCGGTGAGAAGGCTGAAATGAACGGAGTGGTGAATCTTTCCGTGCTCGATGGCTGGTGGGTAGAAGGCTACCGCAAGGGTGCCGGATGGGCACTTCCTCAGGAGCGCACTTATCAGAATCAGGGATATCAAGATCAGCTTGATGCTGCCACTATTTACTCATTACTCGAGAATGAGATTATTCCGCTTTACTATAATAAGGGACGGAAGGCTTATAGTGAGGGATGGATTAAAGTGGTGAAGAACTCCATCGCTACTATTGCTCCTCATTATACAATGAAGCGTCAGCTTGATGATTATTACGCAAAGTTCTATAATAAGGAAGCTGCTCGTTTCAAGAAACTTACAGCAAATGATAATCGTCTTGCCAAAGAGATTGCTCTTTGGAAGGAAACTGTGGCTGAGCGTTGGGACTCTATTCATGTAGTCAGCAAAGATGCACAACTCCTTGAAGCAGGTGGCGAAACAGGTGTAAACTATCACTTGAAATATGTTATCGACGAACAAGGACTCAACGATGCTATAGGACTGGAACTTGTTACACTGAAGAACAAGCAGAACACCGATGATCACGAGCTTTATAGCGTACGTGAATTCAAGGTGACAGGTCATGAGGGTAACAACTATACGTTCGAGGCAGATGTTGAACTTGACGAGGCCGGACAGTTCCGTTCTTGTGTTCGTATGTTCCCCAAGAATGAGAACTTACCTCATCGTCAGGATTTCTGCTACGTAAAGTGGCTTGACTAATTTTAGTGTTTCTAAATATTAAGGGCATAAGGCAAGTTAACCTTATGCCCTTTTTCTTTTTCAAAAGACAGAACACAAGAGAGGGCTGAATCCGAGATTAAGGATTCAGCCCTCTCTTGTTTGATTACTCCTGTGAAAGTAAGTCGTTGGGTACTAAAGTCTTGGCTTTTTACTTCGTTCTATCTTTCAGTTCGCTGTCGATATGTTCGGTTAGTTTCTTGAACTCTTCCGGATTGTAGAGGCGTGTGCGGTGGATGATGATACCGTCCCGATTGATAAGCACATTGCGGGTGATACCTGATTCCGGCAGGGCGAATCTGCTGTATACTTTGGCTCCAGGGTCGAGAGCGAGAGGATATGAGATGCCTGTGGTATGGGCAAATTTTCGTACGGTTTCTATAGGCTCGTCTCGGTCTATGCCGATGAGTACTAAATCAGGGTCATCCTTGTGGCGTTGCCAGATTTCACTCTCAATATGAGGCATCTCTTTACGGCAGACACCGCACCAACTGGCCGTGAATTGCAGCATCACTACTTTGCCTCGCAGTTGAGACAGGCTGACCGTGCGTCCGTCGGTCAACTGGACAGTAAAGTCCGGGCAGGGTTGGCCTTCGTAGACGATGTATCCAGTAGTGTCGGGGACAGGGATGTCTTTTGTAACCACAGCTTTTCCTGCATTTTGCCAGGCGAGGATACCTCCATCGAGATTAATGACGCGGAATCCCTTCTCAGCAAGGATGCTTGCGGCATGAGCACTCCGACGTCCGCTGCGGCAGTAGACGGCTACCGTCTTTTTGGGGGTCAGCGTTTTCAGAGCCTTGTTGAAATAGGAAGAGTCCTTCACATTC
>JBMNUW010000054.1:0-18651 GCA_050946475.1 Prevotella sp. | reverse complement strand
ACGGAACACTTGATTAAAAGTAACCAAAACACAAAATAAAACAGAAAAATTACAAAACACTGCCCCACTTCCCTTTACCTCTCCTTTCGTTCCTCGCTTTGTCCCCCGTTGGGGGAATTAAAAGGGGTCTGGAACTGACTAAGGGGTCTGGGTCTTTATAAGGGGTCTGGGTCTTTATTTGTTTTTTATATCAATGAAAACTATTATTCTCTCCACACTGTTGGCAGCCGCCCCTATCTTGGTGGCTGCCCAGCAAACTTTCAAAGTATCGGGCACCGTCAAGAACCTGCCCGACCAATGTGTTGTACAACTCATCAACAACGAGGGCATGGAGCCAAAGGTCCTCGCCAACGACACAACCTCCAACGACGCCTTCTCCCTCTCCGGAACTTTCAAGGGGCCACGGATGTGCACTCTCAAGTTCTTCAAACCCACCGGCAAGGAGGAACGGCCCTATCTATCGATAGGCTCCCTTAGGCTTCTCGTTGACAGTCAGCCACAAACGGTAGAAGCCGATGCCAATAACTTCAAGGACAGACTACAAGTGGACTATCAATCCCAGGCTGTCATTCACGGCAGCGAGGAGGCACTCCACTATCAGCAATTCCTCAATGTAACCCGGCAGGCAGAACTTCTGAAAGACTCCCTCTCCTATGTCGCTGCCAAGGCTTGGTTTGACCACAGCGGTGATGATGAAGCCATCAAGAAGGAACATGAGGACGAGACACGCAGTAAAAACGAATATCTCAAGACCGTCAACGACTTCATCGAAGCGCATCCCACCTATGCTGTCTCAGCCGCCATCGTGGCACAGCGTTTCTTCGAGAGCTACACCTACACGCAGGACCAGATGAAGCATTGGATAGACATCACCAGTCAGAGTGCTGACACGATGCATGTCAACTTCATGAAGCGCAACTATAACGTGGAAATGAACCTCTGTCTGGGAGCCGACTTCCACGAAGTGAACGCCATGCAGAAAGATGGTCAGGTGGGCAAGGTGTCCGCCCTGCGTCAGCCGGGCAAGTATCTCCTCATGGACTTCTGGGCATCGTGGTGCGGTCCCTGCCGTGCAGCCATCCCCAAGGTGAAGAAGATGAGCGAGGACTTCGCCGACAAACTCCAGGTGGTGTCCATCTCAGTAGACGAGAAGAAGGAAGCCTGGCAGAAGGCAGAGAAGGAAGAAGCCATGCCCTGGCCGCAACTCTGGCTCAACAAAGAACAGATGAGACGAACGGCAATGGACTATAGCATCAGTTCCATTCCCAAGCTCGTGCTCATCAATCCCGAAGGCAAAATCACACTCGTCACCCACGACCCAAAGATAATTCCTGCGAAGATTAAATAATCGGGGAAACACCTCCATAATCAACAAAACAGCTACATTATTTGTTATGATAAAAAAACTCATTCCGGCACTTGCCTCCCTGTTTCTTCTCCCTGTTCAGGCGCAAAATCAAAATTTCACCGTGTCGGTGAATATTCCCGGCATCCAACAGGGCAGCGTCGTTTCCCTCAATCCCGACGGACAACGTGAATCTATCGTCTCCGCCAACGCCAATGGCTCACAGACCATCACACTAACTGGAACTATCGACCGTCCTACGGTAACTGCGCTGCGGATAATAGCCCCTGCATCCAAAAACAATGAGAGAATGGCTCCCACACGCGAAGTGAATTTCCTTCTTGAACCGGGCAGCACACAGATAACCGCCGCACAACTTGATAGTGTGCCCATCGACTACGAAATGGACTCCTCACCCTTATTCAAAGAGCACAATGTCCATATCAAGGGAGGCCGTGGCCAGGAACAATATCAGCAGTGGCGAGACTTTATCTTCGAGGCAGAACTTACCGCCTTCAAGAAAAATCTCGCTTGGAGAGACGCCGACTTCGGACTCATCAGTGGAAAGCCATCCGACGACAAGCAACTTGTGGCTCATTTATTAGATGAAAGCAAAATAGCAGAAATGAAAGTTGACTCAATGAATGCAGTATTCTGCCGCCAGCATCCTGATAATCTGATGGCGCTGGTGCTTACCAGGCAGCGTATGCAGTCTCCGTTCAACTTCACTAATACAGAACTCGACGAGCTTTTGAAACGCTATGCCGCTAATTACGACAAGCAGGGGTATGACGACTTCAAGCAAGTTGTAGAAGAATACCGACATCTCGCCAGTGGCATGGCTTTGAGCAACGTGGCCCTCATGCGCCCTGATAAGACTACCGTGCAGCTCTGCGACCTCGTGGTGAAGGGCAAATGGAACTTCATAGACTTCTGGGCCAGTTGGTGCGGACCCTGCCGCGCTGCCATACCACAAGTGAAGAAAATGTATAAAGAATTGGGTGATAAGTTAAATGTCATGAGTGTCTCGCTTGACAAAAATGAACAGGCCTGGCGCAAAGCAATGAATGAAGAAAAAATGCCTTGGACACAAGTTATCTGCCCAAGCAAGAGTATGAAGGCACTCACAACAGCTTACAGCATCAAGGCCATTCCATATTTAATGATTGTCGATCCAGAAGGACATGTTGCCATATCCACCTTTGAACCTTCAATCGCCCGTACCTATTTACAGAAACATCTAAATCAACCTTGACCTTTTACTCTCTCTTAATAATCCGTGAACGTTTTTCACGTTATGCACTCGTCAATGTGAATTGGCGAGTGCATTTGTTTTTCTTTAGATAGAGAGAGGAGAATCTTTCCACACCTCTCCCATGAGCACAGCATATCCGAAGCCGAGGCGTTCTAGTTCAGGCAGACACGATCTGCGCACGCCACCAAGGGCTCCTACACGTTCATTGATGATACCCTTATCGGCTGCCTCGCGGAGCTCCTGTGCGGTAAATGCCGCACGGTAGCCCTGCTTGGAAATGCTGTCATAGATGGGACTGAGGAAACAATAATCCATCTTCCTCTGCTGCTCGACGAGCTCAGCCAGTGAATGACATGAGCACGACGTCGACCCCTGCCAGTCTTTAGGCGGTTCGGGGTTGCGTCGGTTCAAATGTACGCCCGCCACCGGCCACTCGTCACAAAGCTCAAAATGGTCGTGGAGGACGATACGCCCCATCAGTCTCTTTGGCAGAGCTGCAAGTAGTTGCGCACATTCCTCTCGCGTTGACCCGGGCTTGCGAATATGTACACGGTACACGTCGTCATCGAGCAGTTGAACGATGCGATCCGCCTCGTGGGGAAGAAACTCGGGCCAGGTGATGACGATGATACGTATCACTTCTTCAACCGTTCAATAATCAGATCGGCAACCTTCTTGCCTGAAAGCAGCATGCCGCCGAAAATGGGTCCCATGCGAGGTGTACCTGACACTGCCGATGAGGCCATTCCACACACGTACAGTCCAGGGTAGATTTCCTTTGTACCTTCAACGACCAGACGCTCGCCTTGTTCGGCATCCATCGACATCTCGCCACTCACAGCACCGGTGGGAGTATTCAGTTTGATATTGTTTTTACTAGCCACGATGCGGCTCATCTCACTGTCATGGCCGGTGCCGTCAACAACACACTTTGCCATGATGCTAATGGGGTCCACATGCATGCCTTCGCGAAGAACCGGTGTCCAGTTCACCACCACGCCGCTGACGCGATTATTCTGGAAAATCACATCTTCCACAGAATAACAGTTGAAAATTGTGGCTCCTGCATGTACGGCATGATAAAGCAATGAAGACGTGCTTTCCACTGAATCGATAGTGTAGAGGTCGTCATCGAAAGCCTTGTAATTGATGTCAAATTCGCGCACAATATCCATAGCTTCACGCTGGATAACGATTTGATTGAACATCATGGCACCGCCCCACATGCCGCCACCGGGCGACAGTTTACGGTCGAATTGTGCCACCTTAAGGCCGGCCTTGGCCAGATAATAGGCAGCTACGATGCCCGAAGGGCCACCACCAACGATGGCGGCATCGAGCGTGAGATTACGTTGCAACTTGTCGAAATAGGTACTTACGATACCCTGCGATACTCTTGTCTCAATCATTTTTTTTTGTTGTATTTAGTTGGTTGCTTCTTTACATTTAGTAATAGACTGACTGATGCGCATGGCACAGAAATTCGGGCCGCACATGGTGCAGTACTTTCCGCCCACCGCATTGGCAGTCTTATAGTATTCCAGGGCCCTTTCAGGGTCGAAGGAGAGATTGAACTGATCTTTCCATCTGAATTCATAACGGGCACGGCTCAGTGCATTGTCGCGCACCATGGCACCAGGACATCCCTTGGCCAAATCGGCGGCGTGGGCGGCAATTTTGTAAGCGATGACACCCGTGCGTACATCCTCCTTGTTGGGCAGGGCAAGGTGTTCCTTAGGAGTCACGTAGCAAAGCATAGCCGTGCCGAGCCAACCGATGATAGAAGCACCGATGGCACTGGTTATATGGTCGTAGCCGGGAGCAATGTCGGTCACCAATGGTCCAAGCGTATAGAACGGCGCACCATGGCACTTCTCCACTTGCCGGGTAACGTTCTCGGCTATCTTTTGCATGGGCACATGGCCGGGGCCCTCGATGAACACCTGCACATTCTTGGCCCAGGCGCGTTCCACCAGTTCTCCCATGGTATCGAGTTCGGCGAATTGTGCTGCGTCGTTAGCGTCGTGAATGCTGCCGGGTCTGAGACCGTCTCCAAGCGAGATGGCAATATCGTAGTGTGCGCAGATGTCACAAATGTCGTCGAAATGTTCGTAGAGGAAACTTTCCTTCTGATGCACCTGACACCACTTCGAGATAATACTGCCGCCACGACTGACAATGCCCGTCAGTCGGTTGTCGGCCAGATGAATGTTCTGCAAGCGTATGCCGCAATGGATGGTAAAATAGTCCACTCCCTGTTCAGCTTGCTCAATGAGGGTGTCGCGAAAAATTTCCCACGTCAGATTCTCTGCCTTGCCGTTCACCTTTTCGAAGGCTTGATACATAGGCACCGTACCTACAGGCACCGGACAGTTGCGCAATATCCATTCGCGCGTCTCGTGGATGTTCGCACCTGTAGAGAGGTCCATGAGCGTATCACCGCCCCATTTACAGCTCCATACGGCCTTTTCCACCTCCTCCTCGATACCCGACGATGTGGCAGAATTTCCGATATTGGTGTTGATTTTCACGGCAAAAGCCTTGCCGATAATCATCGGTTCGCTTTCCGGGTGATTAATGTTCGCGGGGATGACAGCCATTCCTGCGGCAACTTCCTGGCGAACCATTTCGGGCGTAATGGGCGTTTCGATACCCAGTTCGCGGCAGTTCATGGTCTCTCGGATAGCCACGTATTCCATTTCCTGGGTCACGATGCCCTGCTTGGCGTAAAAGAGCTGGGTGCCCTTGCGACCCTCTATCCATGGCTGGCGCAACTTGGGCAGTCCGCGCTTCAAATCGATGGCGACGTTAGGGTCACTGTATGGACCGCTGGTGTCATACACTATCACGGATGGATTCTCACCTCGTTGTTCCCTGCCATCAACAATACTTACGGTAGGTGTGAGATTGATACGTCTCATGCCCACACGCAAGTCAGGATACAGGGAACCCTTCATGTAAATTTTCTCTGATGAAGGATAACTGATTTTGATATCGTTTTCCATTTAGGTTGATTATTGGGTTTATTGGTTTGTTGCATATTTTGTAGAGCGTTTCACCTCATCAACGATGCAACGTGTGGCTTCATCAAGATGGTCGGCACGGGTAATTGACCCACTGATGGCCACTCCCTGCACACCAGTTTCCATAAGGGGAAAAATATCGGTGAGGGTAATGCCTCCTATAGCCACCATAGGCAGACAGATGCCTTCACGATGCATGGAGGCTATAAGCCGACGGTAACCCTCGAGACCCAATAGCGGGGCCAGATGCTCCTTAGTCGTGGTGAAACGGAACGGACCACAGCCTATGTAGTCGGCTCCCCATTCATTCAGTCTGCGAATGTCGTCGAGCGTGTTTGCCGTGCCACCGATGATATATTTTTCACCAAGCTGTCGACGCGCATCGTCAACAGGCATGTCATGCTTACCCAAGTGCACACCGTCGGCATGGATAGACTCCACAAGTGACACACGGTCATCAATGATAAGCAGTGCGCAATAGTCGTTGCAAAGCTTGCGTATAGCTTTCCCCGCAGTTAATACATCCTCGTCAGTTGCATTCTTCATGCGCAACTGCACCCAGCGACACCCACCCTTCAGAGCAAGTGCAGTCTGCTCCACCTCATTGTGGCGAGAATCACCATGAGTGATGAACTGCAAGGAAAAGGCTGAAAAATTCTTGAGTTGATTCATAAGTGTTTGTTTGAGTTTTTCATGGATTGGGGCTTTATTCGGTGATAAGAGGAAACGGATTAAAAAAGTGATTCACAGGCCCGTGCCCTTTGCCAATGTAGAGTTTGCTACCGGCATTCAAGGCATTCCGGAGATATTCCTCGGCTCTGTCCACGGCTTCTGCAAGCGCAAGTCCTCTAGCCAAATAGGAGGTTATAGCCGACGAGAGCGTGCAACCTGTGCCATGCGTATTAGGCGTGTTCACAGTGGGGTGTCTGAGCCATTGCTCATTACCATCACTATCCATCAGCAGGTCTGCCTTTTCATCACCGCCGAGATGACCGCCTTTGAGCAATACCGACCGACAGCCCTTGTCGAGTATTTTCCGTGCGGCATACCGCATGTCGTCCTCATTAGCGATGAGCATACCGGCGAGAACCTCAGCCTCTGGAATATTCGGTGTGAGCACAGTGGCCAGTGGCAACAATTCACTGACAAAGATTCCCACGGCATCTTCATCCATGAGCCTGCTGCCCGATGTTGACACCATTACGGGGTCAATAACCATAGGAATGTCTTGGTTCCTGAGTTCCTTGCCCAACACATGAATGGTAGAAGCACGTCCCGCCATGCCCACCTTGACGGCACGCGGCGGAATGTCAGCAAAGACGGCATTTAACTGGGCGCTGACTATGGAGTCATCCACCTGTTGCACGGCATATACGCCACACGTGTTTTGGGCTGTAACAGCCGTAACGACAGCCATGGCATAGCACCCTAACGCCGACATTGTCTTCATGTCGGCCTCAAGTCCTGCTCCTCCCGAACAGTCAGAACCCGCGATAGTAAGAGTCGGAATAATGTGGTACTTCATCCTATACATTATTATAATATAGTAGGGCACCACTCTATGAGAATTATGCATTGATAAATACGAATAGCTCGTTTCCCTACGGCAGCATTACCTGCATCAGGTTTTACGGGTATCATCTCAGCCAACCCACTTGGGCGGCACCCCTCCATCCGTTGTTGCGGATGATTTATCATTGGCAAAGATAACTCTTTTTATCGGGATATGCAAACGTTTCGACTTTTCTTTTGTTCTGCAGGCTGTTTTTTCTCTTTTTCTCATTATTTCAGAGTGTTTTGTTCTACCGTACAACCGCTATGTAACTGGAAAATTTTCTTTAAAACGTCATACTCAGAATGTCAAGTTCTTCTATGAAACCAAACAGAGTACAACATCATATTTATACATATTATGATGCATTCATTTCGAGTTAATTATGGTTAACCACGGAAAGAATTAAACATTAACATCCTTCCTCTGCTCTTTTTTCTATAATTTTGCGTGTCAAACGACACAAACGCTTGTAGTGGCGCGAAACACCGCCTGGTCAATTATTAAACAGAAAAAGGATGTCAGCACTGATAAAATTCTTCAAACAATGGACGCTGCTCGTTTCGCTCATCGTGGGCTCCTCCGTTTATCTTCTTTTTTCAAGGACTCCCGTGCTTCAGCCTGTTGGAGACTTCTTAGGGCCGAAACTGGTTCAAATCATGCCTGTGGTGATATTCTGCATCCTTTACGTCACCTTCTGCAAGATACAGCTGACTGAACTACGACCACGCCGATGGCATTTTATTCTCCAGCTTATCCGCACGGCACTCTCTGCTCTGATGGTGCTTCTCGTCGCCATTACTCCCCAGCCGGAATTACGACTGCTCTTCGAGGGAATGTTCGTTTGCTTCATCTGTCCCACGGCAGCAGCAGCAGCCGTCATAACCGACAAGCTTGGAGGCAGCATCGCCTCCATGACAGTTTATATTTTGATTGCCAACTGTTTCACTTCTGTCATTATCCCCCTGTTCTTTCCTCTTGTTGAAAAAAACAGTGACATCACCTTTCTCATGGCTTTCTTCATGGTACTTCGACGTGTATTCGTAGTCTTGATTGTACCACTTTTCCTCGCCTGGTTCACACGTCACTATTTGCCAAAGTTGGCGCAGAAGATTCGCGAGAAGCGTAATCTAGGATTCTATCTCTGGAGCTTCAATCTTTCCATTGTGATGGGACTTGCCATGCAAAGTCTCACTCACGCCCCCGTGTCGGGCTATATGCTGGTACTGATGTGCGTGGTACCGCTTCTTATCTGTCTCTTCCAGTTTAGTGTGGGTAAGGCGGTGGGAGCACACTACGGCGACAGTGTGACTGCCGGTCAGGCACTTGGACAGAAAAACACCGTAGTAGGCATTTGGCTTACCATCAGTTTTCTCAATCCCTATGCCGCAATTGCTCCCTGCTCTTATGTCATCTGGCAGAACATAGTAAATGCCATACAACTCTATATAAAAGAGAAGTATGGCAAACTGAAATGGTGACAATAAAAATCCGCCTCTATGTAGGACAGCTATAGATCTCAATAAACTTATATCGATCTCTACAGGCATCTATAACTTCCACAAAATTCTCGTCAACCGAAGATGAAGTTGATGATGAAGAGCACAGAGAGTATTATCAGACAGGGATTGAGCTGGCGGAACTGAAACGTGCAAGCCTTGATGATGACATAGCTGAGAATACCCAGGCAGATGCCGTCAGCAATGCTATAACAGAGCACCATGGTTATCATCGTGATGAAAGCCGGGAAAGCCTCGCTCACATCACTCAAGTCTATCTTCTTCACCGAATCAATCATCAATACTCCTACTAATACCAAGGCACCACTCGTAGCGGCACTGGGAATTAGCAGAAAAATGGGCGAAAGGAAGAGTGACACAAGGAACATGGCGCCTACCGTGAAGGCAGTCAGTCCCGAACGCCCTCCCTCGGCAATTCCCGATGCGCTCTCAACATAGGTAGTAATAGTTGACGAACCTAAGAAAGCACCACAGGTGGTTCCGATAGCATCACTCATCATGGCTTCCTTGACGTGGGGAATAGTGCCGTCAGGACGCACAATACCTGTCTTATACGACAAGCCGACAATGGTGCCGATAGTATCAAAGATATTCACTATCAGCAGACTGAATACCACGAGAAGGGTCTTGATATTAAAGATATTCGAGAAATCGAACTGGGCAAACACGGGCGACAAGCTCTGCGGCATCGACACGGGCAACCAATGGTCAGGAATCTCTGTCACATGAAGTGGAATTCCCACTACCGTAGCTATAAGGATAGCATAAAACAATGCCCCCTTAACATTGCGTGCCATAAGAATACCGCTCACGAGAATGGCCACGATTCCAAGAATACTAATGGGAGTGAAACTGCCCAATCCAACAAAGGTAGCTTCCTTCGCCACAATGATATTGGCATTCTTCAGACCGATGAAGGCAATAAACATTCCGATACCGGCAGAAATGGCAAAGCGCATGTTCTTTGGAATACTCTCCAAAATGAGTTCGCGAATATTGAAAAACGTGATGAGGATAAACAGCACACCCTCCACCAACATGATGGCAAGTGCCTCACGCCATGTATAACCCATGGCCTGGCACATTGTAAAAGCAAAGAAAGCATTGAGACCCATACTCGGAGCCTGAGCAAAAGGCAACTTTGCCATGAAAGCCAACAGAAGCGTGGCGATAGCAGAAGCTAAGGCCGTAGCAGTGAAAAGAGCACCGCGATCCATACCTGTTGTAGAGAGTACGGCGGGATTGACCGCCAAAACGTAGCTCATAGTGAGAAAAGTTGTGGCTCCAGCTACAATCTCTGTACGCCACTTCATGGTCTCGGAATCAAAGCCCAAGGCTTTTTTCAGAAAAACAAACATACCTGTTTATTGATAATTGAAGATTGACTGCTCAAATTTTGTGCAAAGTTAAGTATTTTTATCCGTTTGGCAAATAAAAATGCTGCATCAAATACCTCAAATCGTGATTTGATACCATATAGACTTAAAAATTATCAACAAACCAAGATTGAGAGCTACCATTTTCATTGGTCAATTACATTACAACTCTTGTTTTATATATAAAAAAGAATACCCCGACCCACAGTATCACTACTCTGATCGGGGCTCTTTTAACCTTTTAAAAAACTAACCTTAACCTATTGAAATGAATCATATGACAAATATATTGAAAATTCGGACACAACCTGTCAATTTTTCGGTAAATCTTTTCCAAAATACCTGTTTTTGACAATTTAAAACACTTTTTGGATACCTTCTGTTGTCTTTTAGCCCTGTTTCGACCAAATCGTCGCCATGAATATCCTTCGTCTTTCATTTTTTCGCACGTAAATGATGAAACACCGCAAAAAGTTGGCCTTTAGTAGAAAAACGACACAGAAGAATCCTACAGAATGAAAAACTTGGAATAAAAGACGTTGTTGGCATGGTATTTGTAATTGTCAACGTAAACAAAACTTTATCATAAATAATATGCAGAATGGACATATAGGGGTTACAACAGAGAACATATTCCCCGTCATTAAAAAATTTCTCTATTCCGACCACGAAATCTTCCTTCGGGAGATGGTTTCCAACGCCGTAGACGCTACGCAGAAACTCAAGACACTTGCTCAAAAGGGTGACTTCAAAGGCGAGATGGGCGATCTTACTGTACATGTGAGCCTTGACACCGATGCCAAGACCATCACCATCTCTGACCGGGGTATTGGAATGACCGCAGAAGAAATAGACAAATATATCAATCAGATAGCCTTCTCGGGCGTAACGGACTTCCTCGAAAAATACAAGGACGAGGCTAACGCCATCATCGGTCACTTCGGTCTTGGCTTCTATTCATCTTTTATGGTGAGTGACAAGGTAGAAATCGTCACCAAGAGCTATCGCGAGGACGCAAAAGCCGTGAGATGGACTTGCGACGGTACGCCTGAGTTTACAATCGACGATGCCGACAAGCAGGACCGTGGCACTGACATCATCCTGCACATCTCCGACGATTGCAAGGAGTTCCTTAATAAGATTAAGATTTCTGAACTGCTTAATAAATATTGCAAGTTCATGCCTGTGCCAATCGCTTTCGGCAAGAAGACGGAATGGAAAGACGGCAAGGAAGTAGAGACCAAAGAGGACAATATCATCAACAATATCGAACCGCTTTGGACCAAGGCTCCGTCAACTCTCAAGGACGAAGACTACAAAAAATTCTACCATGACCTCTATCCCATGCAGGACGAGCCCTTGTTCTGGATTCACCTTAACGTGGATTACCCCTTCCATCTCACAGGTATCCTCTATTTCCCGCGTATCCACTCGAACATAGATTTGCAGCGCAACAAGATTCAACTCTACTGCAACCAAGTATTTGTCACTGACCAGGTGGAGGGAGTTGTACCTGATTTCCTTACACTACTTCACGGAGTCATCGATTCACCTGATATACCTCTGAACGTAAGCCGCTCTTATCTGCAGAGCGATGCCAACGTAAAGAAGATTTCCACTTATATTACTAAAAAGGTGGCCGACCGTCTGCAACAGACATTCAAAGAGGACCGCAAGGAATATGAGAAGAAATGGGACCATTTAAAGCTCTTCATTAACTACGGCATGCTTTCACAGGATGACTTCTACGAGCGGGCTAAAGACTTTGCCCTGTTGAAGGACATCGACGGAAAATACTTCACATTCGACGAGTACAAAACGCTCATCAAGGACAACCAGACTGACAAGGACGGTCAGTTGGTCTATCTCTATGCCACCAACAAGGACGATCAGTACAGCTATATCAATGCCGCTAAGGATAAGGGTTACAGCGTGCTGCTCATGGACGGACAACTCGATGTGCCGATGGTGTCCATGCTGGAGCAGAAGATGGAGAAGACGCGCTTCGCACGTGTTGACGGAGACATCATCGACCGCCTTATCGTAAAGGACAACGACAAGAAAGAGGAACTCGCAAGCGAAGACCGCGACTATCTTTCCGAGGCTTTCCAGTCTCAGATGCCCAAGATGGATAAGGCACAGTTCATGGTTGACGTGGAGCGACTGGGTGAAAACGCACGTCCTGTAATCATCACGCAGAGCGAATATATGCGTCGTATGAAGGAGATGAGTCAGTTCCAGCCCGGCATGTCGTTCTATCAGCAGATGCCTGACTCTTATACCGCAGTGCTCAACGTGGACCATCCTCTGGTGAAACGCATACTCGACGATGAGAAGAAATCACTCGAAGAGAAGCTGAAACCCATTGTTTCTGAACTGAAAGGACAACAGGCTCGTCTCGCCGCCCTTCATCAAAGCCAGAGCAAGAAGAAGCCCGAGGAGATAACGAAGGAAGAGAAAGACGACTTGCAGAACACGGAAAAGGCTGTCAACGAGCAGAAAGACAAGAAGAAACAAATCATCGGCGATTACGCCAAGGACAATCAAGTGGTGCATCAGCTTATCGATCTGGCCTTGCTGCAGAATGGAATGCTGAAAGGCGAAGCTCTTGACAAATTCCTGCAGCGTAGTGTAGAGCTCATTAAATAGGAGCCGACGGAAGGTGGCTGCGATTTGCAAAATGCTGTCCATTTGACAGACACATCTGACAATCCGACACCGTCAGTCGTCGTATTCCACTTTTCTTGAATACACATTTATAACAAAAGAGAGAATATAAAAAATCAGCCAGCCAGCCGCTAATCCGGTCGGCTGGCTTTCTTTTTATAGCTTTCTTTTACATTAGATTCTGGATGACATGACAAATGAACAAAACTAAAAACTGAGTAAAAGATTATCTTTTTTACGTTAATAAAGTAATAACCGTATTAATATATATTAAACTGTTGAGCGGAAAATAAACTTCTAACTTGACATATCATCATAAAAGAGTAGATATTAAAATCAAGGATTTAAGTTTATGAATTTATTATGAATAAGGCATTAAGGAAAATTGTATGGGGAGCTCTTCTCCTTTTCGCTCCTCTGACAATGGAGGCAAAACAGTGGACGCTCCAGGAGTGCATTGACTATGCATTGAAGAACAACATCCAAGTAAACAAACTCAGTCTACAGCGAATGAGTGCCCATGAAGATGTGTTGCAGTCGAAGGCTGCCCTGTTGCCTTCGCTCTCTGCCTCCACCTCACAGAACGTCGGCTATACCCCGTGGGTGGAAACCGGCATTAGCAGTGACGGATATTCCAGAAGCTCTGTGGATAAGACCTACTATAATGGTTCCTATGGCATCAACGCAAATTGGACTGTCTGGAACGGTAATCAGAACAGAAACACCATAAAGTTGAACAAACTCGTTGAGGAAAAAGCCTCACTTGACTCAGCCACACAAGCTCGTACCATACAGGAGCAAATCGTACAGTATTATGTGCAGATTCTCTATACAAATGAAGCTGTTGCAGTGAACAAAGAAAGCCTCAACACAAGCAAGAAGAACGAGGAACGCGGAAAGGAGATGGTGAATGTTGGAAAAATGAGCAAGGCCGATCTTGCACAGCTCACCGCCCAGCGTGCACAGGACGAATACAACGTAGTGCAGTCCGAGACGGAACTGAAGAACTACAAGCGCCAGCTCAAGGAAATCCTCCAGCTCACCAACGAGGATTTTGATGTTGTGGTGCCGACAGAAACCGACGAAATGGCTTTGCAAGAGGTGCCCGCACTCAACGATGTCTATCAGGCAGCTTTGGAGAACAGGCCCGAAATCAAGGCCTATCAGAATGCCATTGATCAAAGCGACCTGAGCATAAAGATCGCAAAAGCCGGGAAACTTCCCACTTTGAGCATGAATGCCGGAGTGAATACCAGCACCACTTCCATGAACAGCAATAACTGGGGTAATCAGATGAAAACCAACTTCACGGCCGGAGCCGGTTTCACTATCTCTATCCCTCTTTTCGACAATCGTTCGACAAAGACGGCCGTGAACAAGGCAAAGCTGGAAAAACAAAGCTCGCTGCTCGACTTGAAAAACGAACAGACAACACTCTATTCCACCATTGAGAACTACTGGCTACAGGCTGAAAACAACCAGGACCAGTTCCGTGCAGCCAAAAAAAGCACGGAGAGCGCCCAGGCCAGCTACGACCTGCTCAGTGAACAGTTCAGACTGGGACTGAAGAACATTGTGGAGCTGATGACAGGAAAGGACAACTTGCTGCAAGCCAAGCAGAGTGAACTCCAGGCTAAATATCTCACCCTCTTGAATATCGACTTGCTCAACTTCTACAAATCGGGACAGATGAAGTGATGGTAAATGTCCATTAGCATACGTGAAGGGTAAACAATAAAAATAATTTGGAAAATCAATAAAACAATTAGAGATATGAAGATGAAAAAAATCAGTAAGACTTGGTACATAGTCGCTGTTTTGGTGATTTTAGCCTTCGTTGCCTGGCTCCTGTCTGGCACAAAGAAAAAAGAGCAAGTGGATTTCGTCTACGAGACTGTCGCTCCGGCCAACATCCGTAACAGTATCACCGCCACTGGAACTGTTCAGCCTGTGGACACTGTGGCTGTTGGTACCCAGGTGTCTGGTATTATCGACAAGATTTATGTAGACTACAATAGTAAGGTGAAAAAGGGACAAGTTATCGCTGTGCTCGACCAGAAGAACCTCAAAAGTACCTTTAACTCCGCTAAGGCTGCGCTGGCAATGGCCAAGGCTAATTTGGCAAGTTCGCAGGCCAGTCTGAATTATCAGCGAGCCAATTTCAATCGCTATAAGACACTATATAAGAAAGGTTTAGTAAGTGCGGACGACTACGAAAATGCCCGTCTGGCTTACCTGCAAGCCGAAGAGACTGTGGCAAGCAACCGTGAAAACGTGGTAAGCGCCCAGGAAGATGTCTCTGTGGCACAGACAAACTTGGGATACGCCACCATCACCTCGCCCATCGACGGTATAGTGACAAGTAAATATGTAGCCGAAGGACAGACGGTAGCAGCCAGTTTCTCTACTCCTGAATTGTTCGGTATTGCCAAAGACCTTACTGATATGCAGGTTTCGGTGGACGTTGATGAGGCCGACATTGCTGATGTAACCGTAGGCAAAACTGCCACCTTCACCGTCGACGCCTATCCCGATGACACCTTCACGGGTGTGGTGAAGCAAGTGCGTCTCGGTGCCACCACGACAAACAACGTGGTAACTTACAAGGTAATCATCACAGCTCCCAATGCCGATATGAAACTCAAGCCGGGTCTTACCGCCAATGTGACCATCTACACTACTGAGAAGAAAGGTGTGCTCGCAGTATCAAGCAAGGCTTTACGTTTCACGCCTACCAAAGAGACCGTGAAAGATAAGAAAATTGTAGACTGCAACGGCAAGAATAAGGTTTGGGTCGTTGAAGGCAACACTGTGAAGGCTATTCCTGTGAGCATTGGCTTTACTGACGGAACACATACACAGATTCTCAGCGGACTGAAACAGGGCCAGAAGGTTATTACGGAATTGAAAGTCATCACTGACCAAAGCAGTGACGAGACAGCATCTGGGTCAACAGAGTCGAGTCCTTTCGCACCCGGTCCGCACAAGAACAACAAGAATCAAAAAAGTAGCAAATAATGAGTGAGAACAACGATAACAGGAAAGTCGTCATCGAACTGCAGAATGTGAAGCGCGACTTCCTCGTAGGTGAAGAGACGGTACACGCTCTGCGCGGTGTCTCCTTCAAAATCTATGAGGGGGAGTTCGTCACCATCATGGGTAAGTCCGGCTCGGGAAAGTCCACCCTGCTGAACCAACTGGGTTGCCTTGACACCCCTACAAGCGGTGAATATCTGCTCGACGGCATTTCCGTGCGCACCATGAGCAAGAACCAACGTGCCACCCTGCGCAACAGAAAAATCGGGTTCATCTTTCAGAACTATAACCTTCTGCCCAAGACTACGAGCGTGGAGAATGTGGAGCTTCCGCTGATGTATAATCCCGACGTATCCGCAGAAGAGCGCAAGACTCGTGCCATCGAAGCGCTGAAAGCCGTAGGATTAGGTGAACGACTCTATCACAAGAGTAACCAGATGTCCGGTGGTCAGATGCAGCGCGTAGCCATCGCACGGGCACTGGTCAACAATCCCGCAGTGATTCTTGCCGATGAGGCCACAGGAAACCTCGATACGCGCACGAGCTTTGAGATTTTGGTGCTCTTCCAGAAACTCCATGCGGAGGGACGCACCATTATCTTTGTGACCCACAATCCTGACATTGCGCACTATTCCAGCAGGAACATCCAGTTGCGCGACGGCCATATCATCAGTGATGAAATCAATACGAACATCATGTCGGCCGCTGAAGGACTAGCAGCCTTACCACAAAATTCAGACGAATAATGAACTTTACCAATCTTTTTAAGATAGCCCTGCGCGCCATCGCCGCCAATAAGATGCGGTCGTTTCTCACTGCGCTTGGCATCATTATCGGCGTAGCTTCCGTTATTACCATGCTCGCCATCGGACAAGGCTCGAAAAAGAGTATTCAGGCCAATATCGCCGAAATGGGCTCCAACATCATTATGATTAGCCCGGGTGCTGACATGAGAGGAGGTGTCCGACAAGATCCCTCCGCCATGGAAACACTAAAACTGACTGACTACCAGTCCATCAAGAATGAATGTGACTACATCAAGGCAATCTCGCCTACGGTGACCAGCAGCGGACAGTGGATTTATGGAAACAACAACACCCAGTCGACCATCTACGGAGTGAACCGCGATTATCTCGATATCCGTCAGCTTACCGTGAGCGACGGAGAGATGTTCACCGAGCAGGATATTAAGTCAAGTGCCAAGGTGTGCATACTGGGACAGACAATCGTTGACTATCTATTCCCCGACGGCTCCGACCCTGTGGGCAAAGTGGTGCGATTCAACTCCATTCCTTTCCGCGTCGTCGGTGTACTGAAGAAAAAAGGTTACAACTCCATGGGCATGGACCAGGACGATTTGGCACTGGCTCCCTACACAACAGTGATGAAGCGTATCTTGGCTCAGACTTATCTTGGCGGCATCAACTGCTCGGCTCTGACGGAAGGTCTGACCGACAAGGCCACTGAACAGATTTCAACCATATTACGTCGAAATCATAAGCTGAAGGATGCTACTGACACCACGGAGGCCGATGACGACGACTTTAACATTCGCTCGCAGGAGGAACTCTCGTCCATGATGACCTCCACCACTGATATGCTTACCATCCTGTTAGGTTGTGTAGCTGGAATCTCGCTCGTTGTAGGTGGTATCGGCATCATGAACATCATGTATGTCAGCGTCACAGAGCGCACCCGTGAGATAGGTCTCCGTATGAGTGTTGGTGCACGCGGCATCGACATTCTCAATCAGTTTCTTATTGAGGCCATTCTGATGAGTGTCACAGGTGGTATTATCGGTGTACTGCTTGGCGTAGGCTCCTCCTATGCGGTCAACATCATAGCCCACTGGCCCATTTCTATCCAGCCGTGGAGCATCATCATGAGCTTTGCCGTATGTACCTTCACGGGTATCTTCTTCGGCTGGTACCCTGCCAAGAAGGCAGCTCAACTCGACCCTATCGAAGCCATACGCTACGAATAAGCAAGATAAGAAGAAAATCGACTAATTTGGTGAATACTTATATATGCGTTGAGAGGAGACGGCATCTTGCTGTCTTCTCTTTTTTTGTTCGTAGTTGACTGAAAATCTTGCTCGATTCTTTGCTCGTTGGAAGAAAGATAGTAACTTTGAATGCCTAAATCAGCATCTTATTGGTTTTTAAAGTATGACGCTGGGGAAACAGAAAATGGAAAAGAACAATATAACATTCAGAAAAGCAAAAACTGCCGACACCGAACGCATCATGGACATCATTGAACAAAACAAGGTTTTGATGTGGAAGGCAGGCAATCATCAATGGGACGAAAACTATCCAGCACTCGTCCACATTAAGGATGACATAGAAAAAGGTGTGGGATATGTAATGGAACAGGACGGTAACGTTATAGCTTATGCCGCCGTAGTATTCACGGGAGAACCTACTTACAATAAAATCAACGGCAAATGGTTGAGTTCCATCCCTTATGTGGTGGTCCATCGTCTCTGTGTCGCTCCCGAAATGAAAGGACAGGGACTTGCTAAACGCTACATGCTTCAGGTGGAAGAAATGAGTAAGGAGCGAGGAGTTTTCAGTTGCCGGGTTGACACCAATTACAGCAATCCTGCCATGCTTCACATTATTCAGGAACTCGGCTACACCTATTGCGGTGAAATAGAATATAATCACGGAATGCGCAAGGCTTTCGAGAAACTGCTCAACCACCAATAAAGATAAAACCAATAATATCTCAGTTAAACTGATAATATCCAACTAAGAATAAGTAAGAAAAAACGCTGCTATCGTCTAATGACGGACAATAGCAGCGTTTTTTTTATTTCTCCAGCAGATGCTGAGCCATGTGGGCTGCAGCTCTTCTTCCGTCACCCATAGCGAG
>JBMNUW010000053.1:0-18674 GCA_050946475.1 Prevotella sp. | reverse complement strand
TTAGCTTTTTCATATCTACCACGATACTTCAGCGTATATTGGAAAGTACGGTTACTCTCCTCTCCGAGTGTTCCCGTAGCAGCTTCCACATTCTGGTCGTCCAACTTAGAAATTACATCACTGGGCTGCAAGTTGTATTCTGCCATTTTCTGAGGATTCATCCATATACGCATGGCATATTCCGACCCCATGACATTGACAGAACCTACACCCTTGATACGCAGCAACTTCGGCTCTATATTGATTTTAAAATAGTTGGTGATGAAATCCGAATTATATCGGTCGTCAGGGCTGTACAGAGCAAGAATCTTCAGGGTAGAGTTCTGCTGCTTCTCCACGGTAACGCCCACCTTGGTAACCTCGCTTGGCAACTTTCCCTCAGCCTGGCTCACTCGATTTTTCACGTTGATGGTTGCCATATCGGGGTCTGTACCAGGTTCAAAGGTCACAGTGATACTTGCAGAACCGGAGTTGGAAGCCTGTGAAGTCATGTAGCGCATGTTCTCAACACCGTTGATACTCTCCTCGAGGGGTACAACAACGCTTTTAAGAACGGTCTCGGCATTGGCACCCGTATAACTGGTGCTGACACGGATGGTAGGTGGCGCAATGTCAGGATACTGCTCCATGGAGAGGTTGACCAGGCCGATGATGCCCACCATGACGATGAGCAAGGAAATGACGCAGGCCAGAATTGGCCTGTTGAGAAACATTTTTAAATTCATAGCTGTGGCCTCCTTTCCTACTTTCTCGACTTGATTTCCATGCCCTCATGGAGAAGACCGGCACCTTCGGCAACTATAACATCGCCAACATGCAAGCCATCCGTCACGACATAATGGGTACCGTCGTCAAGGTCAAGGACGGTGATAGCAGTCGACTTGGACTTACCCTTGACCACACGATAGACGAAAACCTTGTCTTGCAATTCGTATGTTGCTTCTTGAGGAATTATGATGGAGTTACTCACAACATAAGGCATGAGAATGGTTCCTGTTCCACCATTGCGCAACAGCTCCTTTGAATTCTTGAAAGTGGCTCTGATGGTTACGGCTCCCGTCTCAGTATCCACGTTCCCAGACATGGCATCAATCTTACCCTTGCCTTCATATACCGAGCCGTCGCTCAGACGCAACTGCACGAAAGGCATGTGCTTGATTGCAGACTGCAAAGAGCCGTATTGCGAGATGTATTTCTGCATTTCTGCCTCGGTAATGGAGAAATAGGCATAGACCTCTGAGTTATCTGAGACTGTTGCCAGTGGTTCTTCAATGGATGAACTTACCAAAGCACCTTCCCGATAAGGAATCATTCCGATAACTCCATCTGCAGGACTGCGCACTTCAGTATAGGAAAGGTCATTGACCGCCGACACCAGTTCAGCTTGAGCATTCTGCAAAGTGGCTAAAGCCTCATTCAGACTGTTGCGTGCCTGCTCCACATCATAGTCGCTCACCACATTGTCCTTTCTCAATTGTTCCTTGCTCCGCAACGTCAAGCGTGCATTGGAAACAGAAGCCTTGGCATTGGCCACGGTTGCACGAGCCTTGGAGACAGCGGCCTTATAAGGCACTTGATCAATAATGAACATCACTTGTCCACGTTTCACATTAGCACCCTCACGCACACATATTCTCTTTATAGTACCACTAACCTGAGGACGCACTTCCACTGCCTGAACACCCTCCAGTGTACAACTGTACTCCTTTTGAAAAGTCGCACTACTCTTTGCAACAGTAATCGTCTTGTAAGTAGACGCAGACTGAGTCTGTTGCTTTTTGCTGCACGAAAACAAAGGCAACAAAAGAAGGAGGACCATGGTTCCCGTTAACGAATTGATTGATCTCTTCATACCATTTTTTCTCTAAACGTTGATAACGCTGCAAAAGTAATGCGGTAAATTTGAAATTTAACAGACAAAATAATGCTTGTTTTTGGCGATATTGAAACTACAAAGCTCGTTTTGAACATAAAGAAAGATTTTTTGGCCATCATGAAACAACTTGCATATTAATTTATGTTATCAACAAACACCAGCTCATCTCATTGAAGTTTTTTTCGTAAATTTGTCAACAAATGACAACGATTTCAGATTTTTGCAACATTTTTCCATCAGCCGCAAGCATGGATAACAGCTGCGCGCTGGTTCGTCTGAACAAGAATGAAGTACAAAATTGCCAATACATTCTTGCCGGCCTTCATCTGCTCATTGTGGTAAACAAAGGTTGGCTGGATATGATAGTTGACGGAATCCAATATCGGGCAAGCGCATGGAGTCAGGTCGATTTCACTATGGAAACCGCGAAATGTCAATTCACTGATTGTTCCGATGATTTGGAGGCCATGATGATGACATTGAGTAACGATTTTATTTTCAGTACTTTTGCCAATCATCCTCCATTCAAGGCAAATTATGTAGATTTCAAACAGACCCACATGGTGACTCCTATTCACCCCATATTCGCAAAGCGATTGATGAAATGGATGGAGGAACTAATGGAGTATATGCTTGACAAGATGAATGTTTACAGGGATAAAATTATTGTGGGACAGATAAAAATCATCTATATGCAGATGGCCAACTATTTTGAAACAGTTGTTATTCCCACAGAACAGCCCAAGGACGTGAAAAACCGTCAAAGCATCATCTTTATGGAACTGATGAAGGCGCTCCATAAGTATGCTGCAAAGGAACACTTCGTGTCCTTCTACGCCAACCATCTCTGCTTTTCTCAACAGTACTTGGGACGCGTATGCAAGAACATGACAGGACATTCAGCTCACGAGGTAGTAAGCCGGGCTGTTACGGCAGAAATCAAAATTATGCTGACCCATCAGGACATAAGCCTACAGCAGGTGGCCTCTCAACTCAACTTCTCGGACCAAACTGTTTTCACCAAATTCTTCAAACGGGAAACCGGCATGACCCCCATGCAATACCGTAACAAACTTTAATTGCTTCCCAGACATCATATAATATATATGGTATATGCTTCCTATATGGAATGTGCTTTCCTGCGGAACAGGCTGACATTCTTCTGATTCCCTGTCATAATAGCCCTAATTCTATTAATCACTAATCTTTGATTCTGCTATTATTCGTATTCCAAATATTTCTTATGATATTTTATCTCACAATTAGTAACAAGACCTAAAGCCGAAGTTTCTTTTATCCGGTTATAATAAAACCGTCCCACCACTTGACAGTGATGAGACGGTTTTCATTTATAACTACAGGTTACAGAATCTGCGGCTGAAAAACAAAGACTTTGCGGACCGCAGAGACAATATATTCATTTAAAATACACCGAGCTTACCAGTAATAATAAGTACACTGAAGCCAAGTACCAAGGAAATAATTCCTACCAAAAGACCTGCTCTTGCCATATCTTTCTGCTGGATAAGACCCGTGGAATATGCAATGGCATTTGGAGGAGTAGAGATTGGAAGTGTCATAGCCGACGAAGCAGCTACGGCAATACCGATAAGGACTGTGGAGGTGCCACCTATGATGTTCAACTTATCGCCCATACCTGCACAGACTACAGTGAGGATAGGAATAAGGAGGGCTGCCGTAGCGGTGTTGCTGATAAAGTTGGACAGAGCATAGCAGACCAAACCTGCAATAATAAGAATGACGATAGGGCTCCACTGTCCGAAGGGAATAGCCTTGATGGCAACTTCTGCCAAGCCCGTACCATTCATAGCCATACCCAATGCGAATCCGCCGGCCACCATCCAAATGACACCCCAGTCAATGCTCTGAAGGTCTTTTGCAGTGATAACGCCCGTGAATGCAAAGACAGCTATTGGCAACATGGCCACGGTGTTGGCGTTGATACCAACCTGTTTTCCAAACACCCAGAGGAGAATGGTAACAGCGAAAGTTACACCCACAACGACGGTGCGCCAGTTGCGATGCATGTCACCGTCAATATGCAACTCTATCGTTTTCTGAGAGAACGGATAAAGTTTCTTCAGCAAGAACCATGCGATGACGAGCAGGACTATAACCAAGGGCGCCATCACCATCATCCACTGACCGAATCCAATATTCATATTCAGACCTGCGGGGTCGTTGAGTACCTTGTAAGCAAAGGCGTTAGGAGGCGTACCAATAGGGGTTCCCATACCGCCGAGGTTGGCACCGATAGGAATTGCCATTGTCAAGGCAATGCGGCCCTTTCCGTTAGCAGGTAGTGCTTTGAACACAGGCGTAAGGAAGGTAAGCATCATAGCTGCCGTAGCCGTATTGGAGATAAACATTGAGAACAATCCCGTAATCAGCAAGAAACCGAGGAGTACATTCTCACTCTTCTTTCCGAATGGCTTTATCAACACCTTAGCCATCCAAACGTCAAGTCCTGACTTCGTAGCAGCAATGGCCAGAATAAAACCACCCAGGAAAAGAATAATGGTCGGATCTGCGAAGCAAGCCATGATACCCACGGAATCGAGCAGCTGACCATATTCTCCCTCTGACCCTTGCATAAACTTGAATGAAGAATCACTCACACAGAAGAGCAGAACGAAGATAATAGTGACGGACGTGGCCCAAGCCGGAATGGCCTCAGTAAGCCATAAGAGAACCGCCATGACGAAAATGGCAATGACACGCTGTTGAACCACAGTAAGACCTGGTATGCCGAACCAGGTAATCGGAAGGTTCCAGACGATCAGCGTAATTAACGCTGTGAGGAAGAACATCAATGCCCTCTTCTTATTGAAATCGCCTGTCAATACATTTTTAATAGTTTCTTGCATGATTAAGGTTTGGTAATTTTTTATGGTTATTAGTCTTGTGCAAAGGTACGATTATTTTTGTTACAAGCAAGTTTTTAAACAGGATTTTTCAATAAATATCAATCAAAAGTTTTTAAGAACATTTGACTAGTATTCTATAAGTTAAGAAAGATTTTCAGAATGTCCGGCCGATGAGTTCAGAACCGCCGGAAATAAGAAAAGCCCCATTTCCGTGCTTTCTCTATTAAGAGCCGGGAATGGGACTTTTAGAATGATTTATCCAAGACAGGGGACTTCCCTTCTTAAATTTATTTACTTCTTGCCACTATCCTCCTTCATGACACCCTCTACATAGAGACGCGTCATCTCGGGAACACCGTTGGTGCGAACAGTCACTGTCTTCTTGAAGTGACCGGGGAACTTGCCCTTGCCATTATAGGTAATGGTGATGGTACCCTTCTGTCCCGGCTTAACAGGAGCCTTGGTATATGTGGGCACCGTGCATCCACAACTTGCCACGGCCTGATTAATGATGAGAGGTTGATTGCCGACATTGGTAAAGGTGAACGTGCACTTCTGAACCGAATTGCTCTCAGTGAACGTGCCAAAGTCGTGAGTCAGCTTGTCAAACTTGATCTGGGCCTGGGCTGAAGCCATCGTTATGCTGAGCATAAAAGTCAGCATCATCATTAAAATCTTCTTCATCGTCTTATATTTTGGTTCTTTTTCGTTATTGAACGGTGCGACAAATTCCTTTCCGGTCATGCCACACCTACTATTAAAGACGTACAAAGATAGAAAAAGTTTTATAAAAGGTGCGCCCCGCAGTTGTTTTTAACTGTTTTTTATCGTTATTTGCCCCCATTAGGAGTTAACAGGCTTGACTTATAGCCTTGTTCTTTGACTGCAATTAAAGTTCACCTCCTTTGAATTGGGTTATAAGTTGTCAGTAATGAACACGTGTCTTTCATAGTGAGATTTAGCTTTATACGCGACTTAAAGGAGCAAGAAACATGTACTGTCCCAAATGGGGTATGATCGAGACCCAGGTGGGAGAAGATTGAGACCCAGGTGGGAAATGATTGAAACCCAGGTGGGGAATAATCATGTCCCAGGTGGGGCATAATCGTGTCCCATGTGGGTCGTGACCACTTCCAAATTGAGGAGCATCAAGAATCACGTTAATTTACCTCATAAAACACTTAGATTCTACTTGTTAAGAATATGGATTCTTCTTAGTAATAACTTCAGATTAAACTTTTGTTTTATGCTTTTGACTGACTATTCGTCACCAAAATAATAACAAGAACTGCCAAACATCTTTAATATTAGCCGACACGTAAGACCACCCTATATACAAAGAGACATAGATGGAAACACAAAGGGGCTTGGATAATCGCTAAGACAAAGTTTGACAAGAGATTGAAAAGCGAGTTTATCTTGAAAAGAATACTGCCGGACATGAATGACATGAGGTCTGTCTTACAGACAGGATCTGCTTTCCTCTTGAATATTTTTTGAATACAAGCTGCAAAAAGAACGATTGTCATTTTTTTGTTGTACCTTTGCAGCAAAATACATATTATAATATATAAGGTAAAGTCAATGATAACACTTACGAACCTGGCCATTCAGTTTGGCAAGCGCGTATTATACAAAGACGTCAACATCAAGTTTACTTACGGTAACATCTACGGAGTGATTGGTGCCAATGGTGCCGGAAAATCTACCCTGCTCCGCGCCATCAGCGGCGACCTGGAGCCCAACAAAGGCACTGTGGAACTAGGTCCCGGAGAGCGTCTCTCCGTCTTGGAACAGGATCACTTCAAATACGACGACTACAAAGTGCTGGACACCGTACTCATGGGACATGACGCTCTCTGGAGCAACATGAAGGAGCGCGAGCGTCTCTACAGTAAACCCGACATGACGGAGGAAGACGGTAACCGCGCCGCCGAACTGGAAGAAAAGTTCGCCGAAATGAACGGATGGGAGGCTGAAAGCGAAGCCGCCCAACTGCTGCAGAATCTCGGCGTGGAGGAATCTCTGCACCAAAAACAGATGGCAGAACTTTCTAACAACCAGAAAGTACGCGTGATGTTGGCAAAGGCCCTGTTCGGAAAGCCTGATAACCTGCTTCTTGATGAGCCTACCAACGACCTTGACCTTGACACCGTAGAGTGGCTGGAAAATTATCTCGGAGAGATTGATGACCATCAGACAGTGCTCGTGGTGAGCCACGACCGTCACTTCCTGGATGCAGTGAGCACACAGACTATTGACATCGACTATGGCAAAATAACCGTCTTTGCAGGCAACTACAGCTTCTGGTATGAAAGTTCACAGCTTGCACTGCGACAGGCCCAGAACCAGCGTCTGAAAGCCGAAGAAAAGCGCAAGCAACTCGAAGAATTTATCCGCCGTTTCTCTGCCAATGTGGCAAAAAGCCGTCAGACAACCAGTAGAAAAAAGATGCTGGAAAAGCTCAACGTGGAGGAAATTCGCCCGTCAAGCCGCAAATATCCCGGCATCATTTTCCAGATGGACCGCGAACCAGGCAACCAGATTTTAGAGGTGGAAGGCCTGAAAGCGGTGGATACAGACGGCACTGTGCTCTTCGACAAGGTGAATTTCAATATCGAAAAAGGACAGAAAGTGGTATTCCTGAGTCACAACCCGAAAGCCATGACAGCCCTTTTCGAAATTATCAATAACAACCGTAAGGCAGATGCCGGCACCTTCAAGTGGGGAGTAACCATCACCACAGCTTATCTGCCACTGGACAACACGGAATTCTTCAAGAGCGACAAGAATCTGGTGGACTGGCTCTCACAATATGGTCCGGGCAACGAAGTGGCTATGAAGGGCTACCTGGGTCGTATGCTTTTCTCTGGCGAGGAAGTGCTAAAGAAAGTAAACGTTCTTTCCGGAGGCGAGAAAATGAGGTGTATGATAGCTCGTATGCAACTGCAAAATGCTAACTGCCTGATTCTAGATACTCCTACCAATCATCTCGACTTGGAAAGCATTCAAGCCTTCAACAACAATCTTGTCAGCTTCAAGGGCAATGTGCTCTTCTCCAGTCACGACCATGAATTCATCCAGACGGTAGCCAACCGTATCATCGAACTAACGCCTAAGGGCACTATTGACAAGCTCATGCCTTACGATGAATACATCCACGATGACCAAATCAAGGAGCAGAGACAAAAGATGTACGAAGCCTAAGCAAAAGGTGCAGTCTGGCGGTTTTACGCCGCGACATTAGCTATGGCACACTTTTTGCATGAGTTTTCATACAATAAATAAATTAAAACTATGGCAGAAAACAAAGAAGAAATAAAAGACAAAGACACCCGACAAGAGGCACAAGCCGGGACTGAGCAGAAAAACTCCGGTGAACAGGAAGCTAAAGCCGCAGAAAACAAGGCTGAAAAAGAAAAGACAGAAGAAACCGGGGAGAAAGGGTCAGACAAGGCCGAAAAAGAGCAAACGAAAGATTCGGAAAAGGCTCAGGCCAAGGAAGAAAAAGACCCTCTGGAAGAAGCTCAGAAGCAAATTGCCGAGCTCAAGGACAAGTATCTCCGCAGTGTAGCCGAATTTGACAACTACAAGAAACGTACACTGAAGGAGAAAGCTGAGCTTATACTCAATGGCGGCGAGCGCACTATAACGGCCGTACTCCCCGTCCTTGACGATATGGAACGAGCTCTGGCAGACAAGAGCGATGACGCCGAGGCCGTCCGCAAAGGCATGCAGATGATTTACAAGAAATTCGTCAAGACACTTGAAGGCATTGGCGTAAAGAAGATTGAAACGGAAAATCAAGATTTCAACACAGATTTACATGAGGCTGTAGCAATGGTACCTGGAATGTCAGACGACAAGAAAGGTAAAGTCATTGACTGCCTGCAGGCAGGTTACACTCTCAACGACAAGGTGATAAGGCACGCGAAGGTAGCCGTGGCACAATAATAATTTTAATGTGGTTCAGGCCAGTCCTTCGCTTTAAGACCGGACAAGACACAGCACCAGCATTCCATAAGAAAAGAAATGGCGGAAAAAAGAGATTACTATGAAGTCCTAGGCGTGGACAGAAATGCGTCGGAGGACGAGATAAAGAAGGCCTACAGAAAGTTGGCCATCAAATACCACCCCGACCGCAATCCCGGCAATAAGGAGGCGGAAGAGAAATTCAAGGAAGCCGCCGAGGCTTACGGCGTCCTCCATGACCCTCAAAAGCGCCAGCAATACGACGAGTTCGGATTTAACGGTCCTTCAGGCAGCGGATTCGGCAGCGGATTCGGCGGAATGGACATGAACGACATCTTCTCGATGTTCGGCGACATTTTTGGCGGACATTCCGGCTTCAGTGACTTCGGAGGTGGTGGCGGTCAACGTCAGTATCACGGTTCCGACCTGCGACTTAAAGTTCGCCTTTCACTTCAGGAGATAGCTACCGGTGTCACAAAGAAATTCAAGGTAAAGAAAGACGTGGTGTGCTCTCACTGCCACGGTTCTGGAGCCGAGAATGGCAGTCATCCGGAGACCTGTCCCACATGTCACGGAAGTGGCAGTGTGGTTCGTACGGTGCGTTCCGTGTTCGGCATGATGCAGACCCGTACAGAATGTCCTACTTGCCACGGCGAAGGCACCATCATCAAGAACAAGTGCAAGCATTGTGGCGGTTCTGGAGTGGAAAAAGGCGAGGAAGTAGTGGAGATTCGCATTCCAGCCGGCGTTGAAGAGGGAATGGTGGTGAATGTGCCTGGAAAGGGTAACGCCGCGCCTCACAACGGTATCAATGGAGATATTGAGGTCATCATTGAAGAAGAACCCAACGACACCTTCGTGCGCGATCATCAAGATGTCATCTACAATTTACTGCTCGACATCCCGACAGCCGTATTGGGCGGTGAGGTAGAAGTGCCTACCATCGACGGGTCCAAGGTAAAGCTCAAGATTGAGCCTGGCACTCAGCCCGGCAAAAGCGTACGGCTGAGAGGCAAGGGCCTGCCGGCAGTATCAGGCTATGGCTCCGGAACAGGTGACCTCATCGTCAACATCAGTGTATACATTCCCAAGACTCTGACAAAAGACGAACACAAGCTGTTCGAGAAGCTCCGTGACAGCGAGAACATGCAAGGGGACAAAGCAACAAAGAAAAACATCTTCGACAAGTTCAAGAATTATTTTAATTAATTATTCCCAGAACGTCAAGGGAGAAATAAAAAGGGAGGAAGTCCATCCGCCGGGTGGTCTTTCTCCTTTTTGGTTGACAAGAGCATTATCGGCAGGAGCTATTTAATTTCCATCCGGACAATGGCTATCATCCTTACCGACACAACGGGAAATAAGCAACGGAAAGTAACCACATACAAATACTATGACTACATCTGCATCTTCGGACGAACTGATAGAAGAAACTTATCAGCGAACAACGGAATATCTTTTCAACAGTACTCCGGTTTTCGAACATATCGGGGGAGCCGCCTATAAAGACGGACTTGACAACACGAAGGCCCTTGACGAGCACTTCGGGCATCCCCACGAAGCATATCTTACACTCCACGTGGCAGGTACCAATGGTAAAGGCTCATGTTCCCACAGCCTTGCAGCCATTCTGCAAAAAGCAGGTTATAAAGTGGGGCTCTACACTTCTCCCCATCTCGTGGATTTCCGTGAGCGCATCCGCGTGAACGGTGTGCCTATCAGTAAAGAACGAGTAATCGAGTTCGTGCGTCGTGAAAAGGCTTTCTTCGAGCCCCTCCATCCCTCTTTCTTTGAACTCACGACGGCTTTGGCTTTTCTCTATTTCAAAGAGCAAAAAGTTGACGTAGCCGTCGTGGAAGTGGGTTTAGGCGGAAGACTCGACTGTACCAACATCATTCGCCCTCTGCTTTCCATCATCACTAACATCAGCTTTGACCATACTCAATTTCTCGGCAACACACTGGATAAGATTGCAGCAGAAAAAGCCGGAATCATCAAAGAGGGCATACCTGTAGTAATCGGCGAAACTGTACCGGAAACTCGTCCCGTATTTGAGGCCAAGGCAACAGACGTACATGCTCCCATTTACTTTGCCGAAGACCAGCCCGAAGTGAAGTCCGCAACCCCCTGCCCTTCCGGAGGCATCAATTATGACACTTTACACTGGGGAAAACTCCACGGCGAGCTCAGCGGACAATATCAATTGAAAAACATGAATACCCTGCTTGTCGCCGTTGATGTTCTCCGTCAACAAGGCAAGCTCAAAATAAGCGACGAGGCTGTAAGAGAAGGCGTAGCTCATGTCAGTGAAACAGGTCTGACCGGACGGTGGCAAACTTTGAGAAGGCAACCTCTTGTAATCTGCGATACCGGACACAACCTCGGTGGATGGCAATATCTTGCTCCGCAAATCAAATCCGTAAAGTGCCGACAACTACACATTGTGTTCGGCATGGTAGACGATAAGGACATCAATCACGTCATGACGCTTTTGCCCAAGAATGCAAAGTACTACTGGACACAAGCCACATCAAAACGAGCCATCCCTAAAGAAAAAGTTGCCAAACTTGGAACGGAACACGGATTGTCGGGCGAGAGTTACTCCTCTGTTGTCGAGGCCTACCACGCCGCCATTGACCATGCATCTCCCGAAGATTTCATTTTTGTGGGAGGCTCCAGCTACATCGTGGCAGACCTTCTAATGTTAAAGGATTTTTAACGCACCACTACTTACTTTTTCCTCATTTTAGCTTGCTTTTATCGTAATATTTTTGTTACTTTGCAGAAAACAAAGATAAAAGATAACTAAAAACTTAAGGAATGATGAACACAACTGAAACAGAAAACATCTGTGGCCTGAAGCGGGAGAACTTTCAGGCCACAGTGAACGGAAAAAATACAGATCTCTTCATTCTGAAGAACGGAGAAGGCAACGAAGTAGCCATTACCAACTACGGAGGAGCCATCGTTGCTATAATGGTTCCGGACAGAAATGGCAATCGCGCAAATGTCATTCAGGGACATGACAATATCCAAGATGTAATCAACTCACCCGAACCTTACCTCTCGACTCTAATCGGTCGCTACGGAAATCGCATTGCAAAGGGAAAGTTCACACTCCACGGCAAAGAATACAATGTGCCTGTGAACAACGGTCCCAACTCACTGCATGGCGGTAAACGCGGATTCAATGCTCGCGTTTGGGATCCGGAACTAATGAACGACCACACACTTGTATTGCATTATGTATCTGCTTACGGCGAGGAAGGTTACACCGGAGAACTGAAGACCACAGTGGTTTACACCTGGACGGACGATAATGAACTGATAATAGACTATTTGGCTTGCACGAACAAAAAGACCATCATTAACCTCACCCATCACGGATTCTTTTCACTGGCTGGAATTGCCAACCCAACACCTACCATTGACAACCTTATCTGCCAAATCAATGCAAACTACTACCTGCCTATAGACGAAACATCCATACCTACCGGAGAAATTCGACTTGTGAAAGACACGCCTTTCGACTTCCGTACTCCCAAACCCGTCGGACAGGATATCAATGCTGACGACGAGCAAATCAAGAACGGCGCAGGCTATGACCACTGCTATGTGCTCAACAAGAGAGAGGAAGGCGAATTAAGCTTTGCTGCTAAGATTATCGAGCCTAACAGCGGACGTTCTATGGTGGTTTACACCACGGAACCAGGTGTGCAACTCTATACCGACAACTGGGCAGACGGCTACAAAGGACAGAACGGGGCTACATTCCCCCGTCGTTCGGCTATCTGCTTCGAATGCCAGCACTTCCCCGATACACCCAATCATCCTTACTTCCCCTCCGTGGTACTTAACCAGGGAGAGCAATACAAGCAGAAAACAATCTACCGTTTCGGCGTAGAAAAATAATGCAAAGGATTCTCGCCCCTCCCCACCAGGAGGTACGAGAATTCTGCGTTTCTAATAGTTGCCTATCTCCTAAGAGGTCGTAGGCCAAGAGAACTGACAACCATATAATTCACAATTAACACTTTAACATTATGGACATTGAATTTGTAAGAAGCCGTTTTATCAAACATTTCGACGGTAAAACAGGAAATATTTATCACTCTCCTGGACGTATTAATCTTATAGGTGAACATACTGACTATAACGGAGGTTTCGTCTTCCCAGGTGCCGTAGAGCAAGGCATTATGGCGGAGATTCGCCCCAACGGCTTGAACACCGTCATCGCTTACTCCATTGACCTCAAGGACAAAGTGGAGTTCAAGGTGGACGACCCCAAAGGCCCGCGTGCCACATGGGCCCGCTATATTTACGGCATCGTGCAAGAGCTGCGTGCCCTTGGCGTAGACGTAAAAGGCTTTAACACCGCCTTCGCAGGTGATGTGCCCTTAGGAGCAGGTATGTCTTCGAGCGCCGCACTGGAAAGCTGCTTCGCCTTTGGTCTGAATGATATTTTCGGAGACAACAAGGTAAGCAAGTGGGATCTTGTGCTTGCCGGACAAGCCACTGAGCACAAATACATCGGTGTAAACTGCGGCATCATGGACCAGTTCGCCTCCGTCTTCGGAAAGAAAGGCAAGCTGATGCGACTGGACTGCCGCAGCCGTGAGTTCGAGTATTATCCCTGGGAGCCTAAGGGCTACAAGCTGGTGCTGCTCAACTCCAAGGTAAAGCATGAGCTTAAAGGTTCACCCTATAACGACCGCCGCAACTCCTGCGAGAATGTGGTGAAAGCGATGGCAAAGCACTTCCCCGACCGAAAGTTTGAAACCTTGCGCGATGCTGACTGGGACGACCTGGAGGCCGTGAAGAACGAAGTGAGCCAGGAAGACTACACTCGCGCTCACTATGTACTTGGAGAGAAAGACCGCGTACTGGCTGTCTGCGATGCCCTGGAGAAAGGCGACTACGAGACCGTAGGACAGAAGATGTATGAGACCCATCATGGACTGAGCAAGGAATATGAGGTATCGTGCGAAGAACTCGATTTCCTCAACGACTTGGCAAAAGAAGACGGCGTGACCGGCTCACGCATTATGGGCGGCGGCTTCGGAGGCTGCACCATCAACCTTGTGAAAGATGAGATCTACGACAAGTTTATTGCCGACGCCAAGGAGAAATTCAACGCCAAGTACGGCCATGAGCCAGTTGTCATCGACGTTGTAATCGGTGACGGTTCGCGCAAAATTTGCTAATTAAAAAACGAGCTTACCGCTACTTCTGGCGGCAATAAAACAATAAGGCTGAATCCGTTTGTTGGATTCAGCCTTTTTTGTTTTTCATCTTTTCCTTTTTCATCCCCAAGTTAATACCCTGAAATCAAGCCTCATGAATCATAATGTAGGTTCCACAGACTTTATAGTACCGTCGTCGTTAAAATACAACCTATCTATGCACACCTCACGATAATAACCAGCCGACCAGCCACGTTTCAATCCATTTGGTCGTTCAAAACGATGGTAGACGATATACCATTCGTCTGTACCAGGACGACATATCACTGAGTGATGCCCCGTGGCATAGATTTGCCGGTCGGGACGTTTTTGGAGCACTATGGTTTCAGAGACAGGCTGCGTAACCTTCAACGGTGATGTACTCATAGTGTATCTTACCCTGTACTCCGGGCTTCTTGTGTCGTTCTCCGACCACATGAAATAATACTTCCCGTGTCTGTAAAAGACATAGGCTCCTTCACCATAGTGGTAATTGCGTCCTTGTTCCCTGGATATAACATAATGCAAGGTACTGTCTTTCAATGATATCATGTCATCGTTCAGCTCTGCCATCGCCAAGAACGAATTACCCCAGTAGAGATAGTATTTAACACTTTCCGGGTCGCGGAACACATCCGGGTCTATAATATGCCCACGCATAGGACCCGATGCAGGGTTGCTTATCAGCGGCTTGCCAAGGGCATCACGAAATGGTCCAGCAGGATTGTCAGCCACAGCAACACCTATATTTCCATTGGCCACAAAATAATAGTAATACTTATAAGGAGTCTTAGCCTGTCCCGTCTTTTTTTCTATGATACATGGTGCCCATAGTTTCTCATTGGCCCATCGCACGTCGGTTTTTAAATTCAGGACCGTGCCCTCTTTCACCCAGTTCTTAAGGTCTTTTGAAGAATATACCTGTGCTTCATGATTTTGCCAGTTTTCACAACCGTCAGTGGTTGGATAGAGATAATACCGACCTGTCTGCTCAGCATAAAGAATTTCCGGGTCGGCATAATATCCGTGTATGACCGGGTTATTTTTGTTAGGTTCCATCTTGTCCCCTACCGTCGCATAAGGCCGCTTGTTCTCCCAGTATTTTTCCAGACTTGCAGCTTCCTCTTCTGTTATCTGTACCACGGCTCCATGCTTTGGCGATGAAAAATTGAGTCCCCGCATCTTGCCGTTGTTCAATTCGCCTAGATTGTGGAACGTCTCGAAGTCCTCTGTCTCTTCAAAGCCGAAGGTCATTGGCTTCTGTCGATATATATCATACATCAGAATCCATTTATCCTTGCCTATCAACTTGTAAACGTGAGGCGCCTCACAACCAACCGGTGCGGCATCAATCCATCTGGCATCGTAATGCCATCCACCAGTGAGCCTGTCAGAAACAGCCTGTTTTATACCCGCCTCACCGTCATGGGAAACATACATCAATCGATACTTGTTGCCAATCTTTGTTATGTCTCCATCAATAGCCGAAATCTTCTCGTTGGGATAAGCGAAAAGCAATGTCGGCTCTGTTTCTATAGAATCGAATGCCTCGTTAACGTAAGAGTAATAAAGTTTGTTAGGCTCGTTCTTCTGCCTCATTGTGAGATAAATCATATATTTTCCTTCCGTATCGTCATAGATAGTGGCAGGTGCCCAAGCACAACCTATCTCTTTCCATGCCGTAAAAAGCTTATCGAAGGCAACCGCATGATGACTCCAGTGTATGAGATCCCACGACTTCATCATCACGATGCCTCTATTGTTGCCCCATCCATATATCTCTGCCGGTCTGTCCCACTGAGTCTTTCGCTTGCCCTCACGTTTGGCATAGATATGCAAGTCGGTCATTGTCATGTAGAATGCTCCGTCTGGCCCGCGGTAGATATGAGGGTCACGAATTCCTTTCTGCCCGGCTATCGTATCGCCGGCTATTACAGGCGCATCATCATTCAAGGCTCTGAACTGCCGACCGTCATAACTTATTGCCATGTGTAGCCCATGATCCTCATCTTTGTGATAAACCATGAGGTAAGCCTTCTTGTCTGCGTCTGCATTGTTGTGGCGCACATAACGGAACTGGCGAAATTCGCCTTTACCCTTCCCCATAACCACCAAAGCAGGTCGAACAGCCAGGAAGCCCCTTAAATTGTTGTGATTCATAGACGAAATGTCAAGCTGCGAAGCCAACGTTTTCCATGACTTACCGTCAACACTCACTTGCACAGTCACTCTGTTGCCAAGATTGCGAAGGCGTATAAAGCACTGCCGACCATAAGCGTTACGACATTTGCCCAATTCTTTACCATCGTGATACCAAAAGAACTGTCTGCCATCGGTCAGGACACCGGTGTAATGTTTCTCGTTATAGAAAAGCAGTAATCCTGCCATGCAACCGTCCGTCTTTACTTTCACCTGTACATCATAGCCCTTGTCTTCTGCTGTAATAAGAAGTTGACGTGCCGAGCCCGGCGTATTTCCCTTGCCCTTCATCAGCAGTCTGCCGTTACCGACGGTAACAGCATCATGGGGCAATTCCTTATAATACGTCCACTGCAATCCCAACTTATCGTCAACGAAATCGTCGTTCAAGTCAAAGCCATGCTTTATTTTCTTCTGTGCTCTGGGAAAGGCAGCCTCTCTCACCGTATGAAACCATCCATCGCTTGTCCATTCCACAGGTTCTATCAGAGTCTGTCGTCCAAGAGTATGATAGCCATTGGCATAGGCATGATACACAATCCACCAATGTCCGTCAGCATCGTCAATGAGAGTGCCATGACCTTTTGACCACCATGGGTCTGATGCAGAATAGGTATGAATAATGGGGTTATAAGGCGATTCCTCCCAGGGGCCATACAGCGACTTAGCACGTGCGCTGACAACCATGTGACTGGTAGCGGGGCCAGCCGTCCCACCTTCGGCAGATGTCAGGTAATAATAGCCATTGTGATAGATTAGCTTCGGAGACTCTAAATATTTCTCCGGCCACTTTCCCTCCGTTACCCACGTTTGGGGTATAGGCCATCCTTTGTGAACCGTCTTCAAAGTGTCTGTCAGCGATGTGCCATCATCTGACAAAGGAGCCATCCGACCCTTGTGCACAAAAAGATAACGATTTCCCTGTACCGACACGACATGTCCGGGATCGATGCCCTCGGAGCCCTTCACTTCTATCGGGTCACTCCACGGGCCTTTAATGTTGTCGGCTATGCAGACATATATCTTCTTGTTGGAAGGAAAATAGAGATAGAACTTATCCTTGTACTTCAGCAGGTCTGGTGCCCACGCATTGCTTATTCTCTTGGTAGCAACACGACAAACAGGCTCCCAATTCTTTAAATCCTGAGAATGCCATATTAGAAAACCGGGATTGTAATTGAACATAGAATGCGTCATGTAGAAGTCGCGACCGTCTCGCATAATCGACGGGTCAGCATAGTCGCCAGAGAGAATACACTGTGGAAACACCTCGGCTGCAGTAACATTATAACTTGCCAGCACCAAGAAAAAGAAAAGTAGTTTTATCAGTCTCATAGAATACATACAGGCTTTTAATAATGGTATCATAACAAACGGACTACCAGTCCTATTTTGCATTGCAAATTTAATATTTTTTCTTCAGCAATGTAATCTTATTATGACAATGTTTTCAGGAATCCCGAAATTAATGAGTTTTTGCATGAAATTCTTAATATTCGCCTTTACTATATCTATGATACTACCATTTTTATAACGCCACAATCCTCCGATAATTTATTATCCCTTGTACTTACTAGGCAAGATATTGTATTTGGCCTTGAAACATCTGGTGAAATGAGATTGATTTTCCATTCCCACCATGCTGCTAATCTCGGAAATGTTATACCGCCCTTCTACAATAAGTTCCGCAGCACGAGTGAGACGTGCATTAAGTATGTATTTATTAGGAGTCATGCCGAATATATCTCTCATCTTACCATAGAATTTCGATCGACCCATACACATCTTTTCCGCAATCATATCAACATTGAAGTTCGGGTTCCCCATGTTTTCCGCCACAATACGCTGCACAGAATCATGAAATACCTTGTCAGCCTTACTGTCAAGTATCATCGCTGCATTGTCTTCCTGTCCGGTATTGTCTACTAAAACGTTCTTATCTTCCAGGATAGCCTTGGTGCGCTTTTCATTCTCCTGACTCCACTTTATGAGTTGAATGATTCGTGCTATGAGCAAATGATAGTTGCAAGGTTTCACCATGTAATCGTCGGCACCAGCCTGGTAACCTTTAATTTGATGCTGCTCGTCGTCGAGTGCTGTTAGCATGATAACAGGGGTGAACTTCATGGAGGGCTCTGCCTTAATGCGACGGACAATTTCGTATCCATCCATGTCAGGAAGCATCAAGTCGCAGAGCACCAATGAAGGCCTTTCACGCAAGACGCCCTCATAACCCTCACGGCCATTAGTGAAGCCAACTGTATTGAAATAATATCCAATCATACCTTTCATTTGCTCCATCATGTCCGTATCATCTTCAATAATAGCAACCTTCTGTTGATTGAGCGATGGAATATTAGCAGCAGAAATAATTTCATCCGCACGGCGCTCTGCACTCTCGTCAACACTAATAGCTACATCTTGACATATTTCATCTTCGCTATAAACGCCCGGATCATTGGGCAGCGTAAAAATAAAGCGAGAACCTCCTTTGTCGCTCACCCGTTCATAAATAAG
>JBMNUW010000052.1:0-18885 GCA_050946475.1 Prevotella sp. | reverse complement strand
TCTCGTCTTTTTTCGACCGAACCTGTCATCTCTTGACATTTTTTGTGCTCTCAACTTCCTATAATTCATAGATTTTGTGTAAGTTTGCACCCGCGAATATAAACGTTTATAACAAGATATGGCATTAAAATGTGGTATCGTGGGTCTGCCTAACGTCGGCAAATCCACGTTGTTCAACTGTCTATCAAGCGCAAAGGCGCAGGCAGCCAATTTCCCCTTTTGTACAATCGAACCCAACTTAGGCGTCATTACCGTTCCAGACGAGCGACTGACAAAATTAGCTGAAATAGTGCATCCAGGACGCATCGTGCCCGCCACCTGCGAGATTGTGGACATCGCCGGTCTCGTGAAAGGAGCTAGTAAGGGCGAGGGACTCGGTAACAAATTCTTAGGCAACATCCGCGAATGTGACGCCATCATTCACGTCATTCGCTGTTTCGATGACGATAATGTAGTGCGCGAAGGCGGAGCTCCCGTCGATCCTGTCAGCGACAAGGAAATCATCGACACGGAATTGCAGCTGAAGGACCTCGAGACCATCGAAGGGCAGCTGGCAAAGCAGCAGAAGATAGCCGCAACAGGCAACAAGGACGCCAAAATATTGGTATCGGTGCTCGAGGCCTACAAAGAGGTGCTGGACCAGGGAAAGAACGCCCGTACCGTCAGTTTTGAGAGCAAGGAGGAGCAGCAGGCTGCTCACGACTTGTTCCTGCTCACCACCAAGCCTGTGCTCTACGTCTGCAACGTGGATGAGAACAGCGCCAAGACCGGCAACGACTATTCCCGCAAGATAGAGGAGATTGCCCGTGAGGAGGGCGCCGAGGCTATGGTCATCGCCGCCAAGACGGAGGAAGATATCGCCTCACTCGACAACTATGAGGACAAGAAACTCTTCCTTGACGAACTGGGACTGGAAGAGAGCGGCGTGAATCGCCTCATCAAGAAGGCCTACCATCTGCTCAACCTGCAGACATTTATCACCGCCGGCGAGATGGAGGTGAAGGCCTGGACTTTCCACAAAGGATGGAAGGCTCCCCAGTGCGCCGGTGTCATTCATACCGACTTTGAGAAGGGATTCATCCGCGCCGAGGTCATCAAGTACGAGGACTATATCAAATACGGCTCTGAGGCAGCTGTGCGTGAAGCCGGCAAAATGGGCATAGAAGGCAAGGACTATGTGGTGCAGGACGGCGATATCATGCACTTCCGCTTCAACGTTTAATCACACATTCTCTGTTCTTCTGTATCGGAAGCGCACCAGTCAACGCGGACATCGCTGTCAGCACGAACACCGCCCTCTCTCCGAGGCATTTTCCAATGACATCGTGTCTCTTTTACTGATATAACATTTATAATAAGACACTATGCTACAACACTTGCTCTACATTGTATGGAGCCCGAATGAGACCTTGTTCCACATCGGCAGTTTCGCCGTACGCTGGTACGGTCTGTGCTGGTTGATAGGCCTGCTCGTGGGCTATCTGCTCATGCACCGGCTCTATCGCGAACAGCACATTCCCGAGGAAAAGTTCGAACCGCTCTTCCTCTACATTTTCTTCAGCGTGCTCATCGGCGCCCGCCTGGGTCACTGTCTCTTCTACGAGCCGGACTATTTTCTCGGCTCTTGGGACCACTTTGTAGAGATGTTTCTCCCCATACGCCACATGGCAGACGGGAGTTGGAAATACATCGGCTACCAGGGTCTCGCCTCGCACGGCGGCGTCATCGGTATGCTCATCGCCCTCTGGCTCTATGTCAGAAAAACGGGCGTAGGCCTCTGGACCGTACTCGACAACATGGGTATCTGCTCCTGCATCACGGCAATGTTCATTCGTTTGGGCAACTTGATGAACTCGGAGATTATCGGTAAGGTGACCGATGTGCCCTGGGCTTTCATCTTTGCCAAGGTGGACCCCTACCCCCGTCATCCCGGTCAACTCTACGAGGCACTGGCTTATCTGTGCATTTTCATACTGATACTCGCCATCTACAAGCGTCGCGGTCCTCAGAGTGTGGGCACGGGCTTCTATTTCGGTCTCTGTCTGACCGCAGTCTTTACGGCACGCTTCCTCATTGAGTTCACCAAGGACATCCAGGTGGCTTTCGAAGCCGGCATGGCCCTCGACATGGGCCAACTGCTCAGCATCCCCTTCATCATCATCGGCGTTGCCTCAATGGTGGGCGGCAAATGGATGGAAAAGCTCGGTGCCAAGTCGCTGAAAAAAAAGAAGTAAGTACATGCCCGAAGAGATACAAAGGCATAATCGTCCGCTAGAAAACTAATTTGCAGGGTTGGCATAACATATAAATATCTGGCAAGTTAGCAATCGGCGAGTGAAAGAATTTGCAGGAATGTACTTCAACTATTAATTACATGAAAGCGAAACGGACATAAGTGCGATAAACATAACGTGGAGTTTAAATACGTCCGATAAAGCTATCTTGAAAGAACATACAAACGGCAAAGACCGTTATCATGACATCCGAACAGGAAATCATGATAACGGCCTTTATTTATTTTTAATGTTGCCTTGCCTCTCAGAGCTTTTTCAGCATTTCCACCAAGTCCTTCATTCCCTCCGATGCTCCCTTCTGAATCTGCACCACATTACGGATGCTACGACCTACAGGATTGGGGTCGATGAGATAGACGGGGCAGTCGGGCGGACAATATTGCACCAGTCCGGCAGCGGGATAAACGTTGAGCGAAGTGCCGATGATGACAAAGATGTCGGCGCGTGAAGCCTCCTCAGCAGCGGGATTGAGCATTGGAACGCTCTCGTTGAAGAACACGATGAAAGGACGCAGCAGGGAACCGTCGCCCGCCTTCGTCCCGGGAGCCACATCACTGTTCTCCGGTGTCAGCTCCTGGATGTAGCGGCTGTCATAGGGATTGCGCGAGGAGCACACCTTCGTAAGTTCCCCGTGTAAGTGGATGACATGCGTCGAGCCAGCCTTTTCGTGCAGATTGTCCACATTTTGGGTAAGCACCGATACGTCGTAGTCTTTCTCCAGCGAAGCCACGAGTTTATGTCCCTCGTTGGGCTGCGCGTTCCAGAGCTTGCGCCGCAACATGTTGTAGAAGTTAGTTACCAATGTGGGGTCGGTCAGCCAGGCTTCGTGGGTGCAGACCTTCTCCACGGGATAGTTTTCCCAAAGGCCGTCGTTACCTCTGAATGTTTTGAATCCACTCTCCACCGACATTCCGGCGCCGGTGAGGAACACCAATTTCTTCTTCATTTCCTCCATTTTATTGATTGATTGTTGCTTTCGCCTGGACTCTTCGACAAATGCCATGCGCAACACATGCTCTGTCGGAGCATGTGGCCCTAGCAATCAGCCGATTACCCTCCAAGTGTTATTAATGCACAAAAATAGCATTTTTTCGGGAGATAACCGTCACGGAACAACAAAAAAATCGTAACTTTGCAGAAACCAACAAAGGTTAAAGCATAGATTTAAAACCAATCCAAAGAAAAGACATGGACAAAGTAAGTTACGCGCTGGGCATGAGCATCGGTAGCCAGTTGGCCCAGATGGGAGCATCGGACCTGAATATCGACGATTTCGCCCAGGCCATCAAGGATGTTCTGGCAGGTAAGCCCACATTAGGCGATGCCGAAGCACAGACCCTCATTCAGAACTTCTTCAACGAACAAGCAGAGAAGCAGGCTGCCAAAGCCAAGAGCGAGGGAGAGGCCTTCCTCAGCGACAACGCAAAGAAAGAGGGCGTGGTGACGCTACCCAGCGGACTGCAATATCAGGTACTGCGCGAAGGCAACGGACGCAAGCCTTCCGCCACCGACCAAGTAGAGTGCCACTATGAGGGCACCCTCATCAACGGACAGGTGTTTGACAGCAGCTACCGCCGCGGTGAAACTGCCACTTTCGGACTGAACCAGGTCATCAAGGGATGGACCGAGGGACTGCAGCTCATGAAGGAGGGTGCCAAATATCGCTTCTTCATTCCTTATCATCTCGGTTATGGAGCCCAGGGAGCCGGACAGAGCATTCCGCCCTACGCAACACTGATTTTTGACGTGGAACTTATCAAAGTCAAATAAAAATTCCATAAAACATTATACCAGTAAAATGAAGAGTATCAAGATTTTGGCCGTTTCGGCCATTGCCGCAGCCGCTCTCTCCAGCTGCAACAATTCCACCCCCAAGGCTCAGCTGAAGACCGACATCGACACGTTGAGCTATGCCATCGGTCTCGTTCAGTCGCAGTATGTGCGTCAGGCCATACAGCAGGGACAGGTCATCGACACCACCTACATGAGCGAATTTATCAGGGGCATCAATGAAGGTGCCAACGCCGGTGACAACAAGAAAAAAGCTGCTTATATCATTGGTCTGCAAATCGGACAGCAATTGAGTACACAGCTCGTCAAGGGTGTGAACCACGAGGTGTTCGGTGAAGATTCCACAAAGACCATCTCGCTGAAGAACATGCTCGCTGCCTTCGTTACAGGTGTATCTGGCAAGAAGGGACTTATGACCCCGGAAAAGGCTCAGATGGAAGCCCAGACCAAGATGGAGGCCATCAAGACCAAGACCATGGAGAAGGAATATGGCCCGAACAAGATTGCAGGCGAAAAGTTCCTCGCTGCCAACAAGAAGAAGCCGGGTGTGGTGACACTGCCCAGCGGACTGCAATACAAGGTTATCAAGGAAGGTCACGGCCCCATCCCCAAGGACACCACTATGGTGAAGGTGCAGTATGAAGGTCGTACCATCGATGGCAAGGTATTCGAGAGCAGCTACAAGAACGGCCAGGGTCCTGTATCCATCAAGCCACAGCAGTTCATCCCCGGATGGACCGAAGCTCTGACCCACATGCCTGAAGGCTCTATATGGGAAGTCTACATTCCCCAGGAACTGGGCTACAAGGAGCGCCAGGCCGGCAGCATCAAGCCTTTCTCTACGCTGATTTTCAAGATTGAACTGCTCAAGGTGGGCAAGTAAATCTTCAAAATATATTCTACTTCCCTCCCCAGCATCCCCGTGTTGCCGGGGAGGGATTTTTTTATTAAGCATAACGGGGCAGGATTTTCCTGATGATTCGGAAGGTCCGGATTTTCCGGGACAGCCCCGGAGATCCGGGAGTTCCGGAGTTCACGGGCTTGCCGGATATTCCGGGGCCGTCCCTAATTAACACAGAAACAACATGAAAAAAATTATTTTGCTCTCGGCCATTCTCCTTGCAGGTGCCGTTATCGCCCCTGCCTCGGCCGACAAGAAAAAGAATAAGAAGAAAACTACCAGCACCGAAATTCCAGTACGGCTGGTTACCTCTTCGGACAGCATGAGCTATGCTGCAGGAATGGCGGCCACTCGAGGCCTCTTGCCCTACCTGGAACGGCAACTTCATGTGGACACCGCCTATATGGCCGAGTTCATCAGAGGCTATAAGGAAGCACTCCAGAAGGTCGATGACCCTGCCTATACTGCCTATCAGGCCGGATGCAACATCGCCAGCCAAGCCAACGGACAGATTCTGCCGGGAATGTCAAAGAGTGTGAAGGACTCTCCCGACTCCATCCAGGCAAGTATCTTCCACAAGGGATTCCTCGCCGGCGTGATGCAGGACACCACCCTCTTTAAGCAGGAGCAGGCTGCACAGTTCTTCGAAAAGCGAAGCGAAGAAGTGCGCGAGGCACAGAACGCCGCCTATAAGGCCGAGAACGAAAAATGGCTTCGCGACAACGCCACCAAGGAAGGCGTGAAGACGCTGCCTAGCGGACTGCAATACAAGGTGCTCACACAGGGCAACGGACCCGTCCCCACAAAGGAACAGACCGTGGAAGTGGTATATGAGGGCAAGACCATCGACGGAAACGTATTCGACGCTACCGCCAACCATGGCAGCAAGAAAACTGACTCCTTCCGTTGTGATCAAGTCATCAAGGGATGGACCGAAGCTCTCACCATGATGCCTGTAGGAAGTAAGTGGCAAATCTTCATTCCGCAACAACTGGCCTACGGAGGACGTCAGGCTGGACGCATCAAGCCCTACTCCACTCTTATTTTCACCGTGGAACTCAAAGGCATAAAAGCCGACAAGAAGAAAGAGACTACGAAAGAAAACAACGACGAGAAGACCACCACTGCAAAGACAACTACAAAATCGTCTACAACAAAAGGCACCAAAAGGCCTCGTCGCAAATAATCCCGGCTTTCTTACACCAAGAGGTCACTCCCCATCCTGTTATAACAAAATGCACGATATGAGAAAAATAATCGTGCATTTTGTTGATTATCTCATTTAGTTTTCCTACTTTTGCTTACAAATAGAAAACTATTGATAAAAAGATAACCATGGACAAAATCGACAAACTCGACAAGAAGATTCTTTCTATTCTCTCCAAGAACGCACGTATTCCTTTCAAGGACGTAGCTGCTGAATGTGGCGTTTCGCGCGCGGCCATCCACCAGCGCGTACAGCACCTTATGGAGAGCGGTGTCATTACGGGCAGCGGCTTCGACGTCAACCCAAAAAGCCTCGGCTACACCACATGTACTTATGTGGGCCTCAACTTGGAACGCGGCTCCATGTACAAGAATGTCGTGGAGCGTCTTGTCTCCATCCCTGAGATTGTGGAGTGCCACTTTACCACCGGACCTTACACCATGCTCGTAAAGCTCTATGCAAAAGACAACGAACAACTGATGGACTTGCTCAACAACAAAATGCAGAGCATCCCCGGTGTGGTATCCACCGAAACACTCATCTCCCTTGAGCAAAGCATCAAGCGAGAGATTCCCGTAAAAATTGACGAGGATTAATGAAGGGCGAGGCTATTTAGTTGCTTGCTTAACGGCAAATCAGCAGAATAGAACTCACCTGAATCATAAGAAGAAGTTACACTCCTAAAATGGAAACATTCAGTGTGGACACACATCTCAAGAAGGTGTATGCCAACTTTCCTGAGGCCAAGCACAAACCTGTGATTGGCCTTACTGCCAATTGTGCCGACGACGACGCATCCATCCGCCAGCGCTACTACGAGCAGGTGGTAAAGGCCGGCGGCATTCCTTTTATTATCCCGCCTGTGGCCGACACAGACATCATCGCCAACACACTCGACCGTATCGACGGACTTATTCTCACCGGCGGAGCGGACATCAATCCCCTGTGGTGCGGCGAGGAGCCCTCTCCTGCCCTGCACCATATCAACCGGCAGAGAGACCTCGCCGAACTGCTGACCACGCGTCTTGCCTACAACCGGCAGATTCCCATTCTCGGCATCTGCCGCGGCATACAGACGCTCACCGTTGCCCTCGGCGGAAAGGTAGAGCAGGACATTCAGCACCATCCCAATATCATCAAGCACAGTCAGGACGCCGACCGAACCGAACCTACGCACAGCGTGCACGTCCTGGCAGAATCGATGCTTGCTGACATCTATGGTTTGAAAGGCCATAAAACATCAACCACCACTTCGACGACCAACGCCGATAAAGCGGTTGCACCCGAAAAAAAATCAATGACCAAGTCGCTCTTCTCCAGAGCCTCTTCATCTAAGACACAGACCGAAGCTCCGAAGCCCGTCTTTGCAGGACGAATATTCGTCAACAGCTTCCACCATCAGGCCGTATCCGACCCCGGACAGCGACTGCGCGTCACGGCCATCGCTCCCGACCATATCACGGAGGCTGTGGAGAGCACAGAGCACAAGCCCATCCTCGGTGTGCAATGGCACCCTGAATGGCTCGGCAACGACGGACTGCCCGTTTTCCAATGGCTCGTGGATGAAGCCCGCACCTTTCTCGATGCCAAGGAGATGCACGACCGCATTCTCACCCTTGACACTCACTGCGACACACCGATGTTCTTCCCCCAGGGCGTACAGTTCAATCAGCGCGACCCGCGCATTCTCTACGACTTGCACAAAATGACGGAGGGCCGACAGGATGCCGTCATCATGGTGGCCTATCTGCCGCAGCCAAAACTCGGCGAAACCTTCTCGCAGAAAGTGGACATCGCCGGCATCCGCAAGCACAATCCCCAACTGACAGACATCAACGACCAGCTCTCCCCTACCGAATACGCCGACCTTATCTTCGACAAACTGGAACAGATTGCCGAAGAGAACAGCGAATACATCTCTCTGGCTCGCACCGCAGCCGACCTCTACGAGGACAAGCGGCGCGGACGCAAGTCCATCATGTTCGGTATAGAGAACGGACTGGCACTCAACCACGACCTTGCCAACGTACGTCACTTCGCCCAGCGAGGCGTGGTGTATATCACTCTCTGCCATAACGGTGACAACGACATCTGCGACAGTGCCCGAGGCTGCGATACCAACAATGGCGTATCACCCTTCGGGCATAAGGTCATCGAAGAAATGAACCGGCAGGGTATCATGGTGGACCTGAGCCATGCCGCCGAAAAATCTTTCTACGACGCACTGGATATCAGTCGTCAGCCCATCGTATGCAGTCACGCGTGCTGCCGTGCGCTCTGCGATCATCCGCGCAACCTCACCGACGAACAGATGCGGGCGTTGGCGCAGCATGGCGGTGTGATGCAAATCACCCTCTACCACGGTTTCCTGCGCCTCAACGGCGAGGCTTCCATCCTCGATGCCATCGCCCATCTGGAGCATGCCATCGACGTGATGGGTATCGACAACGTGGGTATCGGCACTGACTTCGACGGTGACGGAGGCGTAAAGGGCATGGCCGATGCCTCGGAAATGATAAATCTCACGCGACATCTGTTGCGCCGGGGATACAGCGAACGCGACATCGCCAAGATATGGGGCGGCAACTGGCTCCGTGTGATGACACAGGTGCAGAACGCAAGACAATCGTAGCATCCATTATTTCCCAAAATGAAAAAAAAGACTTCCCTACTCGTGATAGCTTTGATTGGCGGTGCTGTGGCACTGCTCTTCCATTTCTTCTACAACCCTACCCCGTCGGTGACGGATGCCGAAGACACCGAGGAGACGGAGAAGGTGCAGCCCGTCGGACCGCAGTTCAATGCCGATTCGGCCTACGCCTTCACCAAAGCACAGTGCGACTTCGGCCCACGCCCCATGAACACACCGGCTCATGACCAGTGCGAAGCATGGATCATAAGTCAGTTCAAGCGTTTCGGCTGTGAGGTGACTACACAGAAAGCCGACCTAAAAGGTTACGACGGAACTCTGCTCAAGAGCACGAATATCATAGCCAGCTTCCGTCCGGAAGCCACCACACGCATCATGCTGTGCGCCCACTGGGATTCGCGTCCCTGGGCCGACAATGACCCCGATTCGTCCAATCATCGCAAGCCCATCCTCGCTGCTAACGACGCCGCCAGTGGCGTAGCAGTGATGTTGGAAGTGGCTCGTCTGCTCAGCAGAGCCGACAATGCCAAGATGATGAAGAATCAACAACTCGGCGTTGACTTTGTATGCTTCGACGCTGAGGACTGGGGTACACCGCAGTGGAGCAATCAGCCCGACGACGGCACCTCGTGGGCACTCGGTGCTCAGTATTTCTCCGAGAATCTGCCACAGGGCTATGCTCCCCGCTACGGCATCCTGCTCGACATGGTGGGCGGTCAGGGAGCACGGTTCTATCAAGAAGGAATGTCCAAGCAATATGCGCCCGACATTGTAAAGAAGGTGTGGCGTGCCGCCCGACAGGCCGGCTACGGCTCCTTCTTTCCCAAGTCAGAGGGCGGCATGATTACCGACGACCATATCCCCGTGAACCAGAAAGCCAATATCCCCTGCATTGACATCATAGCCTATTTCCCAGACTGTCAGCAGAGTACCTTCGGACCCACGTGGCATACATTGGATGACAACATGGAGCACATCGACCGCAACGTGCTCAAGGCCGTGGGACAGACCATGGTACAGGTTATCTTCTCCGAAGAATAAAAGATGACAGCCTCAGAATGATATTAAATGCCCGCAAATCTAAACGAATTATTTAATTGTTTCGTATCGACGTTGGCGTAAGTTTGACACAGCCGCAAAACTCAATAACCGAGGACATACACGGAGTGAAGCGGAGTGGATGTCCCCGGAAGACAATGAAATAAACGACCGCGCCCTACGGGCGCAAATCCACACCACGCCCCTTCCTGGCTTCGCTATTTATTATTGTATTTTTTTAATTTGGAATTTCATGGGAAAATACCTAATTTTGCCTGTATTAGAAGATTAGGACAATATTCAATTTCAAATGATTGAGACACAAGAAGCACTTGAAGCACAGATAAAGGAATGGGGATTCATGCCTTTCTTCAAGAATCAAGTGGAAGGCTTCTCCATTGAGGAAATCATGCCCGACGACCTGCTCTTCGGCGAGCATGGCTTTGCCGATGAATATGGCGCGTGGCAATGGAAAGGCCCTATCATCTCCCATTGGGAGTCAGCCTACGGAAAGTTCTTTGCATGCAAGGCGGGCTTTGTCAGTCTGAAATGGCTGCCCGACTTCATGAACATGCGTCGCAAGCAGTATCCGTTGAGTAAATTTCCTGCCGCCAGCAAGCATATCCTCACCACACTGCAGGAACACGAGTCAATGCTCAGCAAGCAACTCCGGACAGCCAGTGGATTCACTTCATCGAGCAGGAAGCGGACTTTCAATCCTGAAAATCCCGACAAGCCCATTGTCAACAGGTTCAACCGGTCCTCTTTCGACTCCCTCGTAGCACAGTTGGAGATGGGCACCTACATCTGCATCGCCGACTTCGAGTACAGCATTTCCAAGAAAGGCAAGCCCTACGGCTGGGGCATCGCCCGATACTGCACTCCGGAAGCCATGTATGAGATGGATTACAAACAACTCTGCGAAGGACGTACACCGAAGCAATCACGTGAACGAATCCTCAAACATTTGAAGACTCTCTTTCCTGATGCTACGGACAAGCAATGGGAAAAAGTGATATGACGGTTATCCCTTTGAAAAGCCCAAAATAAAGGCCGGACAGCACTTTGCTGCCCGGTCTTTATCGTTGTATGGTCCGAAGAAACTCCGTCATTTCCAAAGATTGAAATCTTCGTCTGACCAATTTTATTTCCAAAATTCGTCGCATGACCTATTTCATATCCGGCTCATAGTCTTCATCGTCTTTGAAGTCAATAATGGTTTCCTTGCCATTAGAAATCAGAGGGAGTCCATGCAACCAGTAATGAAGCCTACAGAAGCTAAATAAATCCGCGCGGTCACAACGAGTCTGTTCCGTCTGAAAGAACTGAAGAAGCAAAGCCTTGACACACACAGACTTTGTAGACATAGAAAATTATCCCAAACTGAGCCAAAACAAACTACCCGGATGAGCTTCGACGAGCAAGGAGGAAAGCACGTATTTTTATGGTCTTTTCTTTCACTAAACAATATTTTTTTGCTACTTTTGCAACCTAAAGGCATTATGATTATGGACGAACTTTCCTACCTCGAAGACCACTGTCAACTGTTGCACAACGTGCTGACAGGCGAGACGTTATACACCGATGACGACGGACGCTATCGGCCCCTCAGTCCCGAAGCAGTGAATACTGTCATCCTGAAGGCCAGACAGCGTGGCATAAAAATTGATGAGGAAACGCTGCAACGGTACGTCAACTCCACGCTCATAGAGACATGGAACCCTGCCGACTCATGGCTCGCCTCCCTGCCCGAATGGGACGGTGAAGACCGCGTGACTCCCCTCGCCCACCGAATCATCACATCGAACAGCGACTGGCCACGCGACTTTCATCTCTGGCTCCTGCAGATGGTAGCCCGGTGGAGAGGTGAAAAGGTGAGTCAGCGTGATGTCACCGTGCCCTTGCTCGTGGGACAGTTCGGTCTTGGAAAGACGTCTTTCTGCAACAGCATCCTGCCTCCGGTGCTCCGCCGTTACTACGTCGACCGCGTGAAACTGCGCTCCACCGCCGAGGTGCACGACCTGGTGAGCACCCAACTGCTCATCAATATCGACGAGTTCTATCAGGAGAATACCGACCAGGAAGCCCTCGTGCAATATCTCTTCTCACGCAGCGAGCCCGTCTTTCGAAATGCCTACGGTGTAACGGCAGAACCGCGCAGAGCCTTTGCCGCCGTCATAGGTTCCACGGGCAACCTGCACCCTATGACCGACGCAGCAGGTGCGGCGAGACTGGTGTGCGTGGAGGTGGAACGAAAAATAAACCTCAACACACCCATCAACTACGAACAGCTCTATGCGCAGCTCGTCACCGAACTTGATGAGGGCGAGGAATGGACACTCACCGACGCCGACCGGGAACGCAGGGCCATCAAGAACGCGCCCTTCCAGGAAGCCGACAACCTCGTGAAGATGGTACAGACGCTCTACGGCGCTCCCAAACGGGGTCAGCGGGTACCTGCCGTCTCCATCGACAAAATCATAGACCGGCTAATGAAGGAATACCCCTACTGGACTCCCGGCGAGCATGTCAACCAGGATGTGGGATTTGCCCTGCAAGAGGCAGGATTCACGCGCAGCCGCATCCACGGTCGCTCCCTCTACCGCATCGTGGAGCGCGACCCGCGCAAGCTCGACTTCATTGAGGAATCAGAGGAGAACAACGACACACAGGACAACGATACCTATGCCAACAACCCCCTGGCCTCTGCCCTGCTCTCCGGTCTGGGAAACCTCGCCAAGAAAGCGCAAGGCAAAGGAAAATGATAAGCCCTATCGTCGGCAATCGCGTCGGCCGGCAACCGACACCACAAACAGAACAACTAAACACAAACGGAACAACTAAAATAAAGCAACAAGAGGAACAATAGATATGTCAAAGAACGAACAGGCCCTGACACCGATGATGAAGCAGTTCTACCAGCTAAAAGCCAAGCACCCCGACGCCCTGATGCTGTTTCGCTGTGGAGACTTCTATGAGACCTACGACAAAGATGCCGTGGAGGCTTCACAAATACTGGGCCTTACCCTCACCCGACGCAACAACGGCGGTTCTCTCGGCACCGAGATGGCGGGATTTCCACACCATGCTCTCGATACCTATCTGCCCAAACTGATTCGGGCGGGAAAGCGAGTGGCCATCTGTGACCAGCTCGAAGACCCGAAGAAGAAACGGCAGGAGATAAAAGGCAAGAAGGGACTCTCCGAAATGGACAAGATGGTGAAGCGCGGCATCACCGAACTGGTGACACCGGGTATCGCCATGAGCGACAATGTGCTGAACTATAAAGAGAACAACTTTCTTGCGGCTGTCCACTTCGGCAAGTCGGCCTGCGGCGTGAGCTTCCTCGACATCTCCACCGGCGAATTTCTCACCGGACAAGGTTCCTACGACCATGTGGAAAAACTCCTCGGTAACTTCATGCCCAAGGAAGTGCTCTACGACAGGGACCACAAGGCTGATTTTGAACGCTATTTCGGCACCAAATGGTGTGTCTTCGAGTTGGACGACTGGGTATTCACGGAGCAGAGTGCACGCCAGCGACTCCTCAAGCACTTCAAGACCAAGTCGCTCAAGGGCTTCGGCGTGGAACATCTCAAGGAGGGTATCGTGGCAGCCGGAGCCATCATGCAGTATCTTGACATTACGCAGCATACCAACATCAATCATATCACTGCTCTCAAGCGCATCGAAGAGGAGAAGTTTGTCCGTCTGGACCGCTTCACCATCCGGTCGCTGGAAATCTTACAACCCATGCAGGAGGACGGCAAATCGCTGCTCCAGGTTATTGACCGTACCTCCACGCCGATGGGCGGACGTATGCTTCACCGATGGCTCGTTTTCCCGCTGAAAGATGTGAAGCCCATCAACGACCGGCTCGACATCGTGGAGTATTTCTTCCGCAAGCCAGACTTCCGGCAAGTAGTCGACGAACAGCTTCACCGCATCGGCGACCTCGAGCGCATCATCTCGCGCGTGGCTGTCGGCAGGGTGTCGCCCCGTGAGGTGGTACAGCTCAAGGTGGCCCTCATGGCCATACGGCCCATCAAGGCAGCCTGTCTCAGTTCCGACAACGACAACCTGAAAAGGGTGGGGGAGCAGCTCAATCTCTGCGATAGCCTCCGCGACCGCATCGAACGGGAAATCATGCCCGACCCGCCTCAGCTTGTCAACAAGGGAAACGTCATCGCCGACGGATACAGCAAGGAACTCGACGAACTGCGTTCCATCTCGCGCAACGGCCGCGACTATCTCCTCGACATTCAGCAGCGGGAGATAGAAAAGACGGGCATTACCTCGCTCAAGGTGGGATTCAACAACGTCTTCGGCTACTATCTCGAAGTACGCAACACCTTCAAGAACAAGGTGCCTGCCGACTGGGTGCGCAAGCAGACCTTGGCACAGGCCGAGCGATATATCACCGACGAACTGAAGCAGTATGAGGAGAAAATCCTCGGAGCCGACGAGAAAATCCTTGAGATGGAGGCGCGTCTCTTCGCCGAGCTTATCGCTGCCATGCAGGAGTTCATTCCGCAAATCCAAATCAACGCCAACCTCCTGGCACGTCTCGACGTGCTGCTCTCTTTCGCTAAGGTCTCCGAGGAGAACGCCTACGTGCGTCCCAAGGTCGATGAAAGCACCGTCATAGACATCCATCAGGGCCGTCACCCCGTCATTGAGACGCAAATGCCCCTCGGCGAGCGCTATGTGCCCAACGACATCTTCCTGGACAACGAGCACCAGCAAATCATGATGATTACCGGTCCCAACATGGCGGGTAAGTCGGCGCTGCTCCGCCAGACAGCCCTCATCGTGCTCTTGGCTCAGGTGGGATGCTTTGTTCCTGCCGAACAGGCGAGGGTAGGGGTGGTCGACAAGATTTTCACCCGTGTGGGAGCCAGCGACAACATCTCTCTCGGCGAGTCCACCTTCATGGTGGAGATGACCGAGGCCGCCGACATTCTGAATAATGTCACTCCGCGGTCTCTCGTTCTCTTCGACGAACTCGGACGCGGCACCTCCACCTACGACGGCATCTCCATCGCATGGGCCATCGTGGAATATCTCCATGAGCAGCCCAGGGCACAGGCCCGCACGCTCTTCGCCACCCACTACCATGAGCTCAACGAGATGGCGAAGAACTTCCCCCGCATCAAGAACTACAACGTGTCGGTGAAGGAAGTCGACGGCAAGGTCATCTTCCTGCGGAAGCTCGTGCCCGGCGGTTCGGAGCACTCCTTCGGTATTCATGTGGCAGAGATTGCCGGAATGCCCCGCAGCATCGTCAAGCGGGCTAACGTCATTCTCCACCAGCTTGAGGCTGACAATGCGCAGGTGGGCAGTGCCGGAAAGCCCTACGTGGAGAACATCTCCCATCCCTCGGAAGGAACGCAGCTCAGCATCTTCCAGCTCGACGACCCCGTGCTCTCTCAGGTGCGCGACGAAATTCTCGGCCTCGACATCAACAATCTGACCCCTGTCGATGCCCTCAACAAGCTCAATGAAATAAAGAAAATTGTCACAGGACACAGCTGAATTGAATAAATTTGTTTCCATATTATTCCTGCTCTGCTCCTTACAGCTTGCAGCCCAGCAGCCTGAGCGCTACATGTTCAAGCGGCAGCTGCCCGTCTTTCTCGACAGTCTCAAGGCAGAAATGAACTATCCTCTGGCCTGGGGTCACAGCGATATCCGCGAGTTTGGTCTGTGGCGTACCACCGCCCGTGCCAAACTCGTAGAGGAAATGCTCACGCCGCCACGCCCGGCAGACAGCTACGACATGGAGGTGCTGGCCACCGAGCACCGCAAGGGCTACACTGCACGGAAGATAGCCTTCAACCTGACCCGTTACTCCCGGGTACTGGCGTATGAACTGATACCCGACGGTCGGGGGCCTCATCCCGCCGTGCTCCTGCTGCACGACCACGGCGGTCACTTCAGCATCGGCAAGGAGAAGATGATAAGACCCTTCGGCGTGGCAGACTCTGTGGTCATCGACGCCGACAAGTGGTGCCGAAAATGCTACGGAGGACAATATGTGGGCGACTATCTCGCCTCAAAGGGCTATACCGTGCTCTGCACCGACGCACCGTTCTGGGGCGACAGGGGAGAGCAGGAAGGGTCTACGGGTGCCGACTACCGCTATGTGGCGGGGCACATGATGCTCCTCGGCAGGAACATCAGTGCATGGATGAATTTCGAGGATGTCTATGCCGCAGACTTCATGACCACACTCCCGGAGGTCGATGCCTCACGCCTGGGCTGCATGGGCTTTTCCATGGGAGCCTACCGTGCCTGGATGCTCATGGCACTCTCCGACAAGGTGAAATACGGTGCCGCCATCTGCTGGATGCACACCGCGGAATATCAGGTGGACCCCGTCGTTGGACTGAAGAAACATGAGGAATGGGCCAATCTTATTCCCGGTATCCGCCGCTATCTGGACTACCCGCACATCGCTTCCATTGCCTGTCCCCGTCCCATGCTCTTCATCAACGGCAGCAAGGACCATCTTTTCCCGCCCGTCTCCGTGCGCAAGGCCTTCACCGAGATGCACGACGTTTGGCGCAGCCAGGGAGCTGACGACCGACTCGAAACAGAAATCTGGGACATGAATCACTACTGCGGACCGGAAGTACAACAACGAGTGCTGACATTCCTCAATAAATGGAGCAACAACGGAATTACTATGTAGCTATCGACATAATTGCAGGGTTGCCGGCCCTGCAATGGATGTACATCATTCAGTCTGACAGTGCTAAGAACAGATAGAAATATAACGGCATATAAATAAAATAGGCTCGCAAGGAATTGTTTTCCTTGCGAGCCTATTTTATTATTACTTAAACTAAATCCAAATCAGCATAGCACTTGCAATTATAGATTATGAATTGCCTTGTGCCGAACACATTTGATTATGAATTATGAATTATTAGAACGTGTATCCGAATCCGATATTCAGATAGATGGGGTAGAGGTCGAAGGAAATAGTCTTGAACGACCGACTGAATATATCTTTCAGACCCCAGCTCAGGTCTGCCGAAAGTGAGAAGTGCTTGTAGGCACGCCAGGAGGCACCCAACATGGCATTCCACTGTACATCTTGAAGACGATCCGAGAAATCAAAGGAAGCCGTAGAACCTTCACCGAAAGTAATGCGTTCACCCGTAGGAGTGCCGTTGCGCAGATAACCGTCACTTACGTAACCAGAGAATTCACCGTCGAGACGCAGAGAGCAGCTCAGGCCGGCACGCACCTTCCACGCCTTGTTGAACCGATAGTTGATCATCACGGGAATGGTAATGAAGGTCTCATTGTACTCCGTCTTGTTGTAACCCGTGAAGTAGCCTTCCACCTTCTGGTCGCCGTAGGTCACCTCGGTGTGATAGTTTTTCACGTTGGCACCCGTCTCCATGCCCTTCTCCTCGAACTTCAATCCGCCGGAAAGACCCCAGTTGCCGTTGTGAAACCAGTGGGTCACCACGCCTTCCACCGTACCGTTGAACTTAGGATTATAGCTCTTTATTTTTCTTATCTCACGCGGCATAGGAAGTGGGGCAGCGCCGCCGATATTCACACCGGCCTTTACCTCAAACTCCCATCCGTTCTTCTCCGATTTGATAAGATACTCGTTTCGTTCCTTCTGTGCCATGGCCGGCAGCACCGTGGCGAATGCCATCACTCCAGTCAGCAGCAGGTAAAAATATCTTTTTGTTGTCTTCATATTTTATTCGTAAGAGAACCTCGTGTTATTATTCGTGATAGATTTTGAATTCATCAACGTAAAGTGTGGAGCCTACGGCACCGACATACGTTGCGCCACCCTTTGACGATGAGGCTACGATGGCAAGCGAATACTGACCGTTTTTCAGTTTCTCGGCATCCACCGTCTTACCGTTCTGAGCCTCAAACTCGATGACAAAGTGATGCCACTGGCCATCAGCCTGCTGGTCCTTCAGTTCGGCCTTGAGCACGATATTCTCGCTGGTGAGCGAGTTGGTACCGTTGAGGTAGGGCACATCGTCGGTTACCTCATAGAACACGGCATAGATGGAGCAGCTGTCGGTCTTGTCCACGGGCTGCAAGTTCTTGTCCGTCACCTGACTTCCCGGAGTGTACTTGTAATAGCCCTCGAAAGCCAGCGGCTGATAAATATAGGGCACGCCGAAATGAGTGGACAAAGCCGTGTTCGACAAGTCGATTTGGAAATCACCAAGGAAGATGTTTCCCGCAGCGATAGGAGCTTTGAACATCTGTCCCAGATATCCAGTAGAGCGTGTCACGAGCTTGGCGCATTTCCCCACATAGCCTGTATCGCAGAGCGCTGTGGGATAGTCTTCGGCAGGACTGGAGGAAGAGGTAATCATAAAGCCTGCATTGCCCGAACTCCAGAACAGCGAATCGCCCGACTCGGGAAGTTCATAGAGAATGTGGAAATAATTCTTTGTCACGCCACTCCAGTCTGTGTATGAATAATATTTCATACGGTCGAAATGATAGTCACTGGTGGTCTCGTTGGAGAGGAAGCTCACCTGATAGGTTTTCTTCCACTGACCGTCCTGTGATGTCACGGTGTAGGTCTGCGGCGTGGTGAAGTCACGCACTGTACCGCTGGCAGGCTCTATAGTGGCACCCTCGGTAATGGTGAAGGTGGGAGCGAGTGCTGTGCGGTCGTCCCAGGCATTGACATAAAACCGGACTTCAGAATTGGTCACCACGGGATTTTGCGAGAGCGTGATGTCCTCCACAGAAGCCGTGAGGATGTCCGCCTCGGCATTCTCCGCCTCATCGCGGATGCACGAGGAGAGAAAAACTACAGTCCCAATCAGCAACAAGGAAGCTAATTGGGGGAGTAAACATTTCATCTTCATCTTTAAAATTCTCCTTTTGTTGATAGTATAAAAAGAATATCTTTTTACCTGTCGAATGAATCACTTCGTCTTACGCAATAATTGATGGTAGAGAGTAATTCCCGACAAAATGAACATCTTAGGTTGCAAAATTA
>JBMNUW010000051.1:0-19016 GCA_050946475.1 Prevotella sp. | reverse complement strand
TGTTGTTTTAGTTTCTTAAACTGTACTTTGTCTTCTGAAAGTCTTGTAACACTCTCAATTTCGACACTGCATAAGTTTCCTTGCAAAGATACAATTTTCTTTTGTCATAAATGCACAATCGAACGACTAATTTTATCGTCAATTGCTAATTTGAACGAAAAAAAGATAAACAAGTCCTTTATTTTGTTAGCAAAAAGCATTTTTTTAAAGAACAAAGCAAAAACCGAAGTTTCTTGTCACCACGCGAACAAGAAGCCTCGGCTTTTCGATAATATGTATATTGAACTGTAAATTCTAATGTCGATGACGCAATTGACGTAGTGTTTGCAGCAAGACACTACAAATCACAAGACTAATGCCTATATAAAAAGAGAAGTTCACTTCCCGTCCTTCACCGAAAAAGATGAAAGCAAGTATGATGGTATAGCACGGCTCCAGATTGTACGTCAGATTCACCGTAAAGGCCGATAGTTGCTTCAGGGCCATAATCTGCAACAGATAGAGCCCTACCGTACAAAAGAGGGCATGAGCCAAGAGCCACCACAAATCACTCCCTACAGGCACTTGTACGAATGTTGTGTCTTCCGGAAAAACCAATCTATAGAGCGGCAAGAGCAACGTTACCCCCACCAAGCCACCGGCCATCTGGTAGAATAGCACCACACGAGTACGTTCGTTTCGTGAAGTCTGCTTGTTACAGATGGTGTAAAGCGAACATACGGCTGCAGAAACAATTCCTACGGTAATGCCTAGCCGATAACGAGAATCAAAAGAGAAGATGCAAACCAGTCCCAAAACCGTTATGAGGGCAAACATCAACTCAACCCATGAGAAACGGCGATGAAGAAGCAACGGCTCAAATATGGCTGTGAAGAAGCCAATGGTGGCAAAACAGACAACACCAATGGAGACATTGCTCAACTTGATGGAACCATAGAAAAGCATCCAATGGAGACCAAGAAGCGTACCCGTACCTGCCATCTGAAGCAACTTGCGAAGTGAAACACGAGGAAGTCCCGTGAAGACAAAAAGAATGGCAACGGTAAAAAACATTCGCCACCACACCAGACTCGTCTCGTGTAAAGTGATTAGCTTTCCAAAGAGCCCCGTAAATCCGGCAAGCAATACGCTGCCATGAAGCGCCAGCAGACCTTTCGTCTCATTAGAGATGCCTCCAGGCCAATTGTTTAAAGGAGGAACTCCTCTTCCGCTACCGGAAGAAGAGTTCCCGGTTGTATTGGTTGCAAAGCCTGAAGAATGGTTGACAGTTCCTTGCATCAGTCTTGGAAATACACACGTTTAACGCGATTGCTTATACCCGTGAGCACTTCATAAGGTATCGTATCAAGTACGTCACTGAGTACGGTTACAGGCAGATGGTCACCGAAAATTTCCACTTGGTCACCCTCTTTGCAGTCGATTCCCGTAACGTCAATCATAGCCACATCCATGCAAATATTACCCACATACTCTGCCTTCTTGCCATTCACAAGACAGTAGCAGTGTCGGTTACCGAGATGACGATTCAGTCCGTCGGCATAACCGATAGGAATGGCAGCTATCACACTGTCGTGGTCTATCTTGCCCTTGCGACTATAGCCCACCGTATCACCAGCTGGCACATTACGAAGCTGCAAAATAGTGGTCTTCAGTGTAGATACGTTATTGATGATTTCATTGTTACGGGGATTGATTCCATAAAGTCCCAGTCCCAATCGGCACATGTCCATCTGTCTTTGGGGGAAGTGCTCAATGCCGGCAGAATTGTCTATATGCCGCAGAATCTTATGGTCGAATGCGGCCTGAAGTTGATCACTGCCTTTCTTGAAACGATCAAACTGTAATTGAGAGAAATCATCGAAATCGTCGCTGTCAGATCCTACAAAATGAGAGAAGACAGAGCGTGGAATGATGGCATTCTGATTCTTCAGTCTCCGGATAAGCTCCTCCATGTCGGTTTCGGGATTGAAACCAAGACGATGCATACCAGTATCAAGTTTGATATGAACAGGATAATCAGTGATACCTTCTTTCTCGGCAGCCTTCACAAGTGCGTCAAGCAATCGGAAGGAGTAAACTTCCGGCTCAAGGTCATAGTCGAACATGGTTTTGAATGCGGTCATTTCCGGATTCATAATCATAATGTTCGAAGTGATGCCGTTTCGTCTTAGCGTAGCACCTTCGTCAGCAACGGCAACCGCGAGATAGTCCACGCGATGATCCTGCAAAGTCTTTGCAATCTCAACACTACCGGCTCCGTAGGCATCAGCCTTAATCATACACACGAGCTTGGTCTCGGGCTTCATGAAAGAGCGGTAATAATTCAGATTCTGAACAATGGCATTCAAATTCACTTCGAGAACCGTCTCATGCACCTTTTGAACTAAAAGTTCAGTTATCTGGTCAAAGCCGAACATACGGGCACCTTTGAGCAGAATCACCTCATCGTGCAAATTTTGGAACACATCGCTATGAATGAACTGTGGTACGGAGGGGAAGAAGTATTTATCTTCGATTTTGATTTCATCGGCATATTTTGAAATAACGGGACCTATACCGATAAACTTCTCCACACCTCTCTTTTTAGCAAGTGCGTTCACCTCCGAATAGAGTTGTCGAGGTTCTTCACCACTCTGCGCAATATCACTTAAAATAAGGGTGCGACGACGACCTTTGTGGTCAGGCCGACGATTCATGAAATCAAGAGCAATATCAAGAGAATTAATGTCTGAGTTATAAGAATCGTTGATAAGCGTACATCCGTGACGACCCTCCTTTACCTCCATTCTCATGGCAATAGGCTCCACCTTAGCCAGTCTCTTTGCTAGAACATCGGCACTCAGTCCGAGATGAAGAGCCGTTACAGCACAAATGATGGAACAGGTGATGGAAGCGTCATCTATGAAAGGCAAAACATAGGAGCCTTCCGTATCACCATTATATATATATGATATTGTAGTAGTTGCATCGTTCTTTTTCACAGACCGTACAAACATGGGAGCCTTCGGGTCTTTCGTCGACCAGAAGAGCTTCTGAGCGTGGAAATCCTGCAAGCTATCCACAACAGATTTCACGATAGTATCATCCTCATTATAGACCACGGTCTTAGCATCATGAAAGAGAATAAGCTTTTCACGGCATTTCTCTTCCATAGACTTGAAATTTTTCTGATGAGCAGCTCCGAGATTCGTCAGTATGGCTACAGTGGGCTGGATGATATCACGCAAAGCCAGCATCTCTCCGGGCTGACTGATTCCTGCTTCAAAAACACCCAGTTGGGTCTGTTCGTTCATGAGCCATACAGAAAGTGGTACTCCGATCTGAGAATTGTAGCTTCGAGGTGAGCGAGTAACCTTGAAGTCGGGCGACAGTAATTGATAGAGCCATTCCTTCACCATCGTCTTTCCATTGCTGCCGGTAATGCCTACTATAGGTATATCGAACTCGTCGCGATGGCGTTCTGCAAGTCGTTGTAAGGCCTCAAGCGTGTCAACCACCTTGAGAAAGTTTGCATCGGGATAGGTTACAGCATAGTTAGCAGGGACCTCCCTCACCACAAAGTTACGTACGCCTCTCCGATACAATTCCGGAATAAAATTGTGTCCGTCGTTACGTTCGGACGTCAAGGCAAAGAAGAGCGTCTCCTCGGGGAAGCAGAGCGAGCGACTGTCTGTCAACAGGAAACCGATAGTGGTTTCACTACTTCCAAAACGCCTCGCGCCGATGAGCGTTGTTACTTTTTCGATCGAATAAGTCATCTTCTCTATTATGTTGTTCTTATTTTACTCTGCAAAGATAATAAAAACCTAATTCGCAGTGAAAGAAAAGCTATTTTTTTTGAAGGTATTTTTGCATTCATCCGTGTTTCATGTCCACATTGTACCAATCTCATCTTTATGAATAAATATAAATCTTCCTTGCACCAAGTGTAATACCACGAATCGAAACGACTGATTATCTCTTAGGCAAAAAAAGAAAGGGGCCGCTCGCATCACTGCGAGCGGTCCCTAAAAATTAGAGAGATATAAAAAAATCAAGTGTTTTTTACTCCATTTTCTTAATTATCTTCATACCTTCATCTACCGCTTTCATGTTAAGCGGTATCATGTTATGATGACGCTCTGGAAGACTCTTATAGAGCGCCTTACTCAGTCCGTCGGTGCTCACAACAGGACAGACTTTCAACAGTCCACCCAGCACAATCATGTTGAACACCTTGGAATTTTTCATCTCTGCGGCCTTGTCCATAGCATCAATACGGTAGACCGTAATGTCTTTCCGCTTAGGAGGATTAACAATGCCATAACCGTCGTAGATGAGGATGCCTCCAGGTTTCACCTTTGGCTCAAACTTATCGAGTGAAGGCTGATTGAGCACAATGGCAACATCATATTTGCTGAGTATGGGCGATGATATGCGTTCGTCACTCACGATGACGGTAACGTTGGCCGTTCCACCGCGTTGCTCAGGACCATAGGCTGGCATCCATGTCACCTCCTTATCCTCCATCAGACCGGAGTAAGCTAAGATTTTACCCATGGAGAGAACACCCTGCCCTCCGAATCCGCTTATAATGATTTCCTTTTTCATTCGTCCAATGTGTTTTTAAGGTCACCCTTGACATACTTTTTAAACATATTCTCTTCCATCCACTTATTAGCTTCCACAGGCGAAAGCTTCCATCCACTGTTGCAGGTGGAAACAATCTCCACAAGTGAAGAACCCTTGCCGTCCATAGATGCCTGAAAAGCCTTGCGAATGGCTGCCTTCGCCTTGCGGATGGCTGCCACCGTTTCTACACTTTGACGAGTTACATAGCAGGTACCATCCAGACATGCGGCAAGGTCAGTGATGTTGAGAGGATATCCATGCAGTTCCGGCACACGTCCGTAAGGACAGGTGGAAGTTTTCATGCCCAACAGCGTTGTTGGTGCCATTTGTCCTCCCGTCATGCCGTAAATGGCATTGTTGATGAAGATAATAGCAATATGCTCACCTCTGTTCAGGGCGTGCAAAGTCTCGGCAGTTCCTATACAAGCCAGGTCACCGTCGCCTTGATAAGTAAACACAAGACGATCGGGCCAGCAGCGCTTGATGGCAGTAGCCACAGCAGGAGCACGGCCATGGGCAGCTTCCTGCCAGTCAATGTCAAGATAACGGTAAGCAAAAACGGCACAGCCTACGGGGCAGACACCCACCGTTTTATCGGCCATTCCCATTTCCTCGATTACTTCTGCCACGAGCTTGTGCACCACGCCGTGGGAACATCCCGGGCAATAGTGCATCGGGGTGTCATTCATGAGTTCCGGTTTCTTGTAGACGAGATTTTCCGGTGATATGATTTCGTTTGCCATTAGCGTATCTCCTTTAAAGCGTTAACGATTTCCTCGGGATCGGGAACGATTCCGCCCAATCTGCCGAAATGCTCTACCCGGACACTGCCGTTAACGGCCAGCTTGACATCCTGTATCATTTGTCCGGCATTAATTTCGCTCACGAGAATGCCTTTCTTCCCTTTGGCTACCTTAGCGATAGCTTTCGATGGGAAAGGCCAGAGTGTAATGGGACGGAAAAGTCCTACCTTGATTCCCTGTTCACGAGCCAGTTCCACAGCCTTTTCTCCAATACGAGCAGCGGAACCGAAAGACACTATCAGATAGTCGGCGTCTTCCACCTGCTGAGTCTCATAGCGCACCTCATTTTCTTCTATCTGGCGATACTTCTCCTGCAAATGAAGATTACGTTTCTCCATGACTTCAGGTGAAAGCTCAAGTGATGTGAGGATATTGGGCTTGCGGTCCTTGGTGCGACCGATGGTGGCCCAAGGACATTCCTTACGAATCTGCTCTTCCGTTCGACGTGGTTTCTGTGGTGGTAGCACCACTTTTTCCATCATCTGTCCAATGACACCGTCGGAAAGAATCATCGCAGGATTACGATATTTGAAGGCCAAGGTGAAAGCCAAGTCCACGAAATCTGCCATCTCCTGCACCGAATTCGGAGCAAGCACAATAACATTGTAGTCTCCGTTTCCACCGCCTCTTGTAGACTGGAAATAGTCACTCTGAGAAGGTTGAATGGTGCCCAGACCGGGACCACCGCGCATGACATTAACAAAGACACCGGGAATCTCGGAACCTGCCATATAGGATATGCCTTCCTGCATGAGCGCGATACCGGGTGACGACGAGGTAGTGAATACTCGTTTTCCTGCGCCTGCGCCACCATAAACCATATTGATGGCAGCTACCTCGCTCTCGGCCTGTAACACCACCATACCAGTAGTTTCCCAAGGCTTGAGCAGAGCAAGAGTTTCAATAATTTCACTTTGCGGAGTGATGGGATAACCGAAAAACGCATCGGCACCACAGCGAATGGCAGCGTGAGCAATAGCCTCGTTGCCCTTCATCAACAATACTTCTTTGTTTTCCATAATCCTTCAGTCTTCAAATTTTTTCTTGTAAACCGTAATGCATCCGTCCGGACAAACAATGGCGCACGAGGCGCAACCGATACAGTCTTCGGGATGAGCCGCCTCCACATATGGATAGCCGTGGAGATTCACTTTCTTCTGTGCCAGTGCAATCACCTGCTTGGGACAGGCCACCAGACAAAGTTGACAGCCTTTGCAGCGGTCTGTGTTGACCACGATGGCACCTTTAATTTTTACCATACTTCATAATATTTAAGATTCAACAGGCGAGCGAAGGAGTGGAAAGACAGCGGTCATCTCCTCTCCTTTCGTCTTCAAGGATTATATGCGTCCTTGTAGTAGAAGTTCAGAATGTCTTCCAGCATCTGCTTGGCTTGTACAGCCGGCGACTGAGGATCGAGGGCGATGGCCTCCATGTAGCAATTGAGAGCATGCTGCCAGTCGCTTTGCCGCCGATAGTCATTGCCGCGCTTATACCACTGGTCTGCCGTTATCGTCTCGTCGTTCATAGTCGTACATACATTATTTATAATATTCTTTCTTGCCGGCAGCCAACGTATTCTTCATTAAAGAACAGATGGTCATCGGACCTACGCCACCCGGAACAGGAGTAATGTACGAGCATTTGGGCGCCACCTCATCGAATTTCACATCTCCATTGAGGCGGAAGCCTTTTTTCTTTGTAGCATCGGGAACGCGCGTAGTGCCGACATCAATAACCACGGCACCTTCCTTCACCATATCTGCGGTTACGAAGTTCGGTTGTCCCATGGCAGCAATAATGATATCGGCATTGCGGCACTCTTCCTTGATGTTTGCAGTATGCGAGTGGCACACTGTAACAGTAGCGTCGCCATATCCTTTCTGCATCATCAGCTGGGCCATGGGCTTACCGACTATGTTACTGCGACCAAGAATCACGCATTTCTTACCAGAAGTAGGAATGTTATAGTGACGCAACAGTGTAAGGATGCCTAAAGGAGTGGCAGAGATAAAACAGGGAAGCCCGATGGCCATGCGTCCCACGTTGATAGGATGGAAGCCGTCAACATCCTTCCGGTAATCTATTGCCATTATTATCTTCTGCTCATCAATATGCTTTGGTAAGGGCAGCTGAACGATAAAGCCGTCAACATCGTCATCCTTGTTGAGTTTGTCCACGCAGTCGAGAAGTTCCTTTTCTGTCACATCGTCCTCGAAACGAATGACTGTCGACTTAAAGCCGCACTGATCACAGGCGATGACCTTATTTTTCACATAAGTCTCCGATCCGCCGTCGTGTCCCACGAGAACAGCGACGAGATGAGGCTGCTTACCGCCGTTAGCGATAATTTTCTTCACTTCCTCGGCAATCTTAGCCTTGATGGCTGCTGCCGTAGCTTTTCCGTCTATCAGTTGCATTTTATAATTTGATTTGCTTATGCTCAATAATAGGGATGAAACAAAAAGAGGCTGCATTAGAACTTAGGCATACCAGGCATGCCTTTCATTCGCTGCATCATGCTTGCCATCTGATTGCCCGTAACCATCTTCATCATCTTCCGAGTCTGGTCGAACTGTTTGATGAGACGGTTCACCTCCTGAATACTCGTTCCTGAACCTTTGGCGATACGCATACGACGGCTCTGATTAAGAACCTCTGGATTCGTACGCTCCTTGGGTGTCATAGAACGAATGATAGCCTCAATGCCATTGAAAGCATTATCATCAATATCTATATCCTTGATGGCCTTCCCCACTCCGGGAATCATAGAAGCCAGATCCTTGAGATTACCCATCTTCTTGATTTGCTCAATTTGGTTGAGGAAGTCGTTGAAATCGAACTTGTTCTTCTGTATTTTCTTCTGAAGCTTGCGGGCCTCTTCCTCATCAAACTGCTCCTGGGCACGTTCAACGAGAGATACGATGTCGCCCATGCCTAGTATTCGGTCGGCCATACGCTCAGGATGAAACACGTCGATGGCTTCCATCTTCTCGCCTGTTCCAACGAACTTGATAGGCTTTGTCACCACCGTACGAATAGAAAGAGCAGCACCGCCTCTCGTGTCTCCGTCAAGCTTGGTCAGCACCACGCCGTCAAAGTCAAGACGGTCGTTAAACTCCTTAGCAGTATTCACGGCATCCTGTCCGGTCATGGAGTCGACCACGAAAAGGGTTTCATCCGGATGCACGGTTTCCTTGAGAGATGCTATCTCGTTCATCATCTGCTCGTCGACAGCCAGACGACCGGCCGTATCAATGATGACGACGTCGTAGGACTTAGCCTTGGCCTCCTGGATGGCATGAAGAGCTATCTCGTTGACATTCTGGTTACCTTCTTCCGTGTACACAGGGACATCAATCTGGTTGCCTACCACCTTCAACTGCTCGATTGCAGCAGGACGATATACATCGCATGCCACAAGAAGCGGATTCTTGTGCTGCTTCTGCTTAAGCATGTTGGCAAGCTTTCCACTGAATGTGGTTTTACCAGAGCCTTGCAGACCCGACATAAGTATCACGGCTGGCTTTTGCTGGAGATTCAGTCCCACTGCTTCACCTCCCATAAGCTTAGCCAGTTCATCATGGACAATCTTAACCATGAGTTGACCTGGCTTCACAGCCGTGAGCACATTCATGCCCAAAGCCTTCTGCTTTACAGTATCGGTGAATTGCTTGGCGACTTTATAGTTGACATCGGCATCCAACAAAGCGCGACGCACATCCTTTAAGGTTTCGGCGACATTAATTTCAGTAATTTTTCCCTCACCTTTAAGGATTTTAAAGGAACGCTCAAGCCGGTCACTTAAATTCTCGAACATATTTTTCTTGTTGATTAAAAAATGATTATTAAGACGGGAGTCCAGAACGACATACCGCCACTTGTTTTTCTTATATTTTCTCTAATTGCAAAATTAATTATTTATGTGGAAAAAGAAGAATACAACACGCTGATTTAAATTAAATTAAAGGAAAAAAGTTGGTTTATTGCGCACATAATATATTTGTGTGCAAAAAAGGAGATGACTACTTTAACCTTCTAAAAAGCCGTATTATAGAAGCCATTTGCACTCCAAACCTTAAACCAAGTTGACGATGGCCTTTCCCACGCTTACAGTCTGTTGATTTCTTTCTCACACGAGAATGTCACTTCCCAGTTGTCTTGCCAATCCATTCCGTATTTCTTGTAAATCACGGTACTGCTGCATCAGGGTCATCATCTTGTCCCTGTCATCCGCAGTCTGTTTAAGAGAGTCTTGCAACTCATGGAGTCTTGCATCAACATACTCCTTCTTGAAGTCGAGTACAAGATGCATTGTCTGGTTACGCAGATTTTCAGTCTTGGCAATGAGTTTCTGCTTTCGATCCTCCTCATTGATTGGTTCGGGTTCAGACTGTCCGCTGAGATGGAAAGCATCAGTGGTAAGTTCTGCGGCCAATTGTGCTACATCATTATCATGATGATTCAAGAAATAAGACTCTGCTTTGAATCCGGATTCTGAACTTTTCTCTACAGCCTCGTCAAGAATTTGGTTGAAAAGCGGTTCATGAAACGTCAGATTGTCTGCTTTCAAAGTGTATTGAACATACTGGGCAATGTTCAAATCGTAAATCTTCCCGTCATCGCCCTCAACACCATTGAAAATCACCCATTCGCCGTGGCGTATTACAAGTTGGATGAGCATGCGTTCCACTTCGGAGATGATGCGTTCACGCAATGGCTTCCCGGGATTTCCCATCGGAGGTTTAGAAGGCGAAGCTGCTTGCACTACAGGCTGTTGAGGACCGTTTCGGCGAGAACGGATGAAGTTATTCATCTGATTGATAAGCACTTGCTCTCCATATCCCAGTCGTTGAGCTGAATCATGGAGATAAGTATCACGGAGAACCTGATTTTGAACATAAGAGATTGACTCCACAATAGAGTCCACGCCATTAGCGCGCTGCTGTGGGTCGGTCACACCATCCAGCAGCAGTTGAGTCTTGTACTGAATGAAATCGACCTGGTGTTCTTCAACATACCGGCGAAAGTCGGCTGCCGTGTGCTTACGTGCGAAGCTGTCAGGGTCGTCTCCGTCGGGCATTACAACCACACGTACATTCATGCCCTCAGCCAGCACCTTGTCAATACCTTCTAACGCAGCATGGTGACCGGCGGCATCATCATCATAAATCAACGTAATGTCATCAACAAAACGATGAAGAAGGTGTATCTGAAATGCTGAAAGTGCCGTACCCGAACCGGCCACCACATTCTCCACACCACACTGATGCATGGAAATTACGTCGGCCTGCCCTTCTACAATAAAGGCAAAACCCTCACGATTGATAGCCTGCTTGGCCTGATAGAATCCATAGAGTTCGTGGTCCTTATGGAAAATATCGCTGTCGGGAGAGTTGACATATTTTTGCTCTACTCCTTTCGTGCGCTGATCGAGCACACGGGCTGAAAAGCCCACTATGCGTCCTGAATTGTTCATCCAGGGAAATATGACACGACCGGAATATCGGTCTATAAGTTCTCCGCGGTCATTTTCATAGCAGAGGCCCACTTTCTTAATGTATTCCGACTGATAGCCTTTGCGAATAGCCTCACGTGCCAAGGCTCGACGATCGGCAAGATCATAGCCCAGACGGAACTTCCGGATGATGTCGTCACGGAAACCACGGCTTCGAAAATACTGCATGCCGATGGCAACGCCATCTGCATCATTATGCAATATGTTTTCAAAATAGCCGGTGGCCCAGTCGTTCATAATAAACATCGACTCACGCTGGCTTCGTTCCTCTTTCTCGCGATCGGTCAACTCGCGTTCCTTTATCTCGATATGATATTTGGCTGCGAGACGACGCAGAGCTTCCGGGTAGGTTATCTGCTCAATCTCCATGAGAAAGGAGACGGCATTTCCACCCTTACCACAACCAAAGCAATGACAAGTGCCACGGGCCGGCGACACAATGAAAGAAGGCGTCTTCTCATTGTGAAACGGACAAAGCCCCTTATAGTTGGCCCCCGATTTCTTTAGCGACACATAGTCCTGCACCACCTCCACGATGTTGGCGGCATCCTTGATTCGCTCTACAGTCAGTCTGTCTATCATTCTTGGTTGATTCCTTTACTTTTATTATATTGATTTTCAAAGCATTTCAGTCTTTGGCTACTTAAGTAATTTAGCCAGTGGGCCTCCCATTTCTTTCAGTCCTTTGCCAACGAGCTTGGCATTGTTCGTGGCTCCTTTAAGTGAGGTATGCGTATGGTCATGATTGAAATAAGCTGCAGCTGAAGCCTTGTCCTTATAGTGCTTGTCGAGATAATCGGCAATAATATTGTGCAAATCAAGAAATTCCACTCCGGTCTCCTTCACTACCTCTCTGTACCATTTACCATAGGTATCATTTCTACGCTCAACTTTCCCGTTTTTCCATTCGTTGCGTGTGGTGAGTGATACGAGGATAGGCGTAGCACCTTTCTCACGAGTGTCATCAATCATTTTTTTCAAATACCACCCGAAACTATATACCACTTCATAGCGTCCGTCCTTCTCCATTCGGTAGACATGGCTTGTATCAGCTGTGCCCGGTATCACGCCGCGTTCCTTGACGTCAGTAATAGGACAGATGTCGTTGTGTCCGAACTCTATAAGCACATAGTCGCCAGGTTGAAGGCTATTATACACCTTTTCCCACCGGCCTTCACGTATGTAACTGCGTGTGGACCTTCCAGCCATAGCCGCATTGTAGGGTGTACATTTGCGCGTATCAAATACTTTGTCTGCCAGGGCTCCCCAGCCCCACATCCCGTCTCGGTCTTTGTCACGATTCTTTACAGTAGAGTCGCCGGTAATCCAAACGACGGGTTTCCCCTTCTCTCGCTTAACCGGCCAAACGGGCAAAGCCACGTTTATCATCATTTCCTGTAAAGGCTTTAAATCGGGATTTCTACTAGCCATAAGGCCTTCAGCCGCAGAACGTGCATTCATTTGAGCGCCCCAGTAGCTGGAATGAATATGGTCACCGTAGAAATGATACTTCTCTTTCCATGGACTGTAGCTGTCAAGCTTCTGTCCGGATATCTCGTTCAAATCCACAAAGGGCACACCCTCCCCGGCAGCAACGATAGCCGCCCATCCAGTCTGTGGCTTCCGCACGATTTTGTGTGTATTCTCGTCGATAGCATCACGTGGCGTGAGACTCATGAGTACCGGATGCGCTCCTGCCTGTCTACATTCAGCAATGTAACGCCGCAGATAGCCGCCATAGGTATAGACCGTCTCTTTCTGTCCCGTCTCTTTGATGGTAACGGTTAACGAATCGTCGCCAGTCCCTGGCAATACGGCTCGAGCGCGGCCCGAATCATAGGGGCCGTTGTCGTTATGACCGATGGAGATTATGACCCAGTCTCCAGGTCTCAGAGCCTTGCGCACGTCAGGCCAAAGTTTGCGATAGAATGTTCGGGTACTCATGCCACCGAGAGCCTGGTTCTCAACGGATATCTTATTTCCGTTGAAATATTGACTGGCATAGTAGCCCCAACCCCATTGGCCGTTGTTGCCATTGCCCAGAGTACCGTTCCGCATCGTCGAGTTGCCTATCAGAAAGAGGACAGGATTCGTTCCTTTACGCGTAGTGCCAGGTGCCGGTCTCGACATGAGGGCCTTGGCAATGGAGTCGGGAGTATTGTCCACCACCTTATTGACATCCTCCACTGGATTCGGAAGGTTATCAAATGCCTGCCCCATGGCTGTTACTGTCGTTAAACTTAAAATTGTAATAGCAGATAATAATTTCTTCATAGTTTTGGTCTTTCTTGCAAAGTTACGCAAAATTACTTCGCTTCAACAACTTATGCAGATGTTTTTTTGCCAAAGTCTCAAAAATACAATAAAATTATCATGAAGTTACTTTTCTATAATCTGAAAGTTACTTAACAATAATCTGAAAGCTACTTCTCTACAATTTGTGCAAAATGTAAAGCATAAGATTACGACTATCAATGGATAAGAAAATGGATGCAAAAAACCGGTTGAATATAATGAGAAACATCATCGTTGAGGATTTGCCCCAATCGGGAAACGATTAAGACCCAGGTGGGAGAAAATTAAGACCCAGGTGGGAAACGATTGTGTCCCAAGTGGGAGATGTTCTTGTCCCAGCTGGGGCACAATCATGCCCCGGCTGCGGCAAATCATGAAAGATACTGAATCATGTAGAGAAACTATACTTTTCTGCAAGTCGGCAATGCCACTTTCAAGGATATTGACATAATATAATAAGACAAGAATAACACACTACGCCCCCACAATACCCCACCATGTTTTATATAATACCAATTTATATAATAATAATTGTACTCAGGGGCATTTTTGAGATGCGATAAAATCTGTCACTACCTTATTATTAACACATTGCATAAGGTTCACCATTACTAAATAATACAGACGACATTCTAAACAATAAAGCAACGCACATATATTTACAAAATATGAATTAAAATGACGATTCCTTTGGCTATCAGATAAAAAGTTATTACTTTTGCCGTGATTTTTAAATTGGATTAAACATCTTATTTATTTCGAATATATGAAATTAAACATTGTTGTGCTTGCCAAGCAAGTACCAGACACAAGAAATGTGGGCAAGGACGCCATGACGGAACAAGGTACCGTCAACCGTGCTGCACTGCCCGCCATCTTCAACCCCGAAGACCTAAATGCCCTTGAGCAGGCTCTTCGACTGAAGGAGCAGAATCCCGGTTCAAAAGTGGGCGTACTTACTATGGGTCCTCCCCGTGCAGGTGAAATTATCCGCCAGGGACTGTATCGAGGAGCCGACACCGGATGGCTGCTCACTGACCGCCTCTTTGCAGGTGCCGACACTCTAGCAACTTCTTATGCACTTGCGACAGCCATCAAGAAGATTGGAAATGTTGACATCGTCATCGGCGGACGCCAGGCCATTGACGGTGATACCGCTCAAGTAGGTCCGCAGGTAGCCCAGAAGCTGGGACTCAACCAAGTGACTTATGCTGAGGAAATTCTCAAGATTGAAAACGGAAAGGCTACTATCCGTCGTCATATCGACGGTGGTGTGGAAACTGTAGAAGCTCCGTTGCCCGTGGTAATCACAGTGAACGGCAGTGCCGCTCCCTGCCGTCCGTGCAACGCCAAGCTCGTGATGAAATACAAATATGCATCCTGCCCCATGGAACGCAAAGGCGACGAGCCCTGGTCTAAACTCTACGAGGAGCGTCCCTACTTGACGCTCAACCAGTGGAGCGTGGCAGATGTGAACGGAGACGCCACACAGTGCGGTCTCAGCGGTTCGCCCACTAAGGTGAAAGCCGTGAAAAACATCGTATTCCAGGCCAAGGAAAGCAAGACGCTTACTGGAAGCGACGCTGATATCGAAAGCCTCGTCAAGGAACTTCTCGAAGAGAGCATTATCGGTTGACGCACTTTTTTAATGCATGACGGTTCTGTAAATTAACACCGGACCTACCGGGAATGCAATCAGAACGAAATCATGCACAACAGTAATTTAGGTCTTCCCTATTTTTGAATCTTGAATATTAAGAAATCATGAATAACGTTTTTGTATATTGCGAGGTTGAGGGCACCAAGGTGGCCGAAGTGTCGCAGGAACTCCTTACCAAAGGACGCAAGCTTGCCAATGAAAAGGGCGTGGAACTTCACGCAGTAGTGGCTGGCACCGGCATCAAAGGTGAGGTGGAGAAGCAAATTCTGCCCTATGGCGTAGACAAGCTCTTCGTTTTTGACGGCGAAGGTCTCTTTCCCTACACATCGGCTCCGCACACTGACATCCTCGTCAAACTCTTCAAGGAGGAGAAACCACAGATTGCCCTTATGGGCGCCACGGTCATTGGACGCGACTTAGGTCCCCGCGTAAGTTCATCACTCACCAGCGGTCTGACAGCAGACTGCACTGAACTGGAAATCGGTGACTATGACGACAAGAAAACTGGTAAACACTACGAAGGACTGCTCTACCAGATTCGCCCTGCATTCGGCGGTAACATCGTGGCAACCATCGTCAATCCAGACCACCGTCCACAAATGGCCACGGTACGCTCCGGTGTGATGCAGAAAGCTGTCTATGACGGACAGGCCCGCGGTGAAGTCGTCTATCCCGACGTAACTAAATATGTAAGTCCTGAAGCTTTCGCAGTGAAAGTGCTCGACCACCATGTAGAGGCCGCCAAACACAACCTGAAGGGCTCTGCCATCGTAGTCAGCGGCGGATACGGCGTTGGAAGCAAGGAAGGTTTCGACCAGCTCTTTGAATTGGCCAAACTGCTACACGGAGAAGTTGGTGCCTCACGTGCCGCTGTCGACGCAGGATGGATTGACCATGACAGACAGATCGGTCAGACAGGTATCACGGTACATCCCAAGGTGTATATTGCCTGTGGTATCTCCGGACAGATACAGCACATCGCAGGAATGCAGGATGCAGGCATTATTATTTCCATCAACACCGACCCCGACGCTCCTATCAATAAGATTGCCGACTACGTTATCAACGGCAGCGTGGAGGAAGTCGTTCCCAAACTCATTAAGTATTACAAGCAGAACAGCAAATAAAAAGTTATGGCAAACTATTATACCGATCATCCTGAAATAGCTTTTCATCTTGATCATCCTTTGATGAAGCGCCTGGTGGATTTGAAGGAAAAAAACTATGCCGACGCAAAGGAATTCGCCGACGCCCCTGTGAACTATGAGGACGCAATCGAGAATTACAAGCGTCTGCTGGAAATCACCGGCGACGTGGCCGCTAACGTTATCGAGCCAAACTCGGAAAGTGTAGACCTCGAAGGTCCGCATCTTGAGAACGGACGTATGAAATATGCCAGCAAGACACTGGAGAACCTTGATGCTACACGCAAGGCAGGTCTTCACGGCATCTCAATGCCGCGTCGCTATGGAGGACTGAACATACCTAATATTATCTTCTCCATGGCAAGCGAGGTTATTTCCGCCGCTGACGCCGGTTTCCAGAACATCTGGAGTCTGCAGAGCTGCATTGATACGCTCTATGAGTTCGGTTCTGAGGAGCAACGACAGAAGTACATTCCTCGTGTATGTGCCGGTGAGTCTATGAGTATGGACCTCACTGAGCCTGACGCAGGTTCTGACTTGCAGCGTGTCATGTTGAAGGCTACTCAGGATGCAGACGGCACCTGGAGACTCAACGGCGTGAAGCGTTTCATCACCAACGGCGACTCCGACATCCACCTCGTGCTTGCCCGCTCTGAAGAGGGAACCCACGACGGACGCGGACTGTCAATGTTCATCTACGACAAGAAGAACGGCGGTGTTACCGTGCGTCACATTGAGAATAAGCTGGGCATCCACGGATCACCCACCTGCGAATTGGTGTTCAAGAACGCCAAGGCTGAGCTCTGTGGTAGCACTCGTTTAGGCCTTATCAAGTATGTCATGGCCCTGATGAACGGCGCCCGCCTCGGCATCGCTGCCCAAAGCGTCGGCGTGGAGCAGGAAGCCTACAACGTAGGACTGGCTTACGCCAAGGAGCGCGCTCAGTTCGGCAAGAAGATTATTGATTTCCCGGCTGTATATGATATGCTCTCTCGCATGAAAGCCAAACTTGATGCCGGTCGCTCACTGCTCTATCAGACTGCTCGCTATGTTGACCTCTACAAAGCACTGGAAGATATTTCACGTGACCGCACGCTTACTCCCGACGAGCGCAAAGAGATGAAGAAGTACAGCCGTCTGGCTGATGCCTTCACCCCACTGGCTAAGGGTATGAACTCTGAATATGCCAACCAGAACGCCTACGATGCTATTTCTATCCACGGTGGTTCCGGCTTCATCATGGAATACAAGGCACAGCGTCTCTATCGTGACGCCCGTATCTTCTCCATCTATGAAGGTACCACACAGCTGCAGGTAGTAGCTGCTGTACGCTACATCACCAATGGCACCTATCTGAACATCATCCGGGAAATGCTCGAACAAGAGGTTTGCGACTGCATGAAGCCACTCCACGACCGTGTCGCTGCTATGGCCAACCTCTATGAGGAAGCTGTCAACAAGGTGAAGGAAGACAACAATCAGGAAGAGCATGACTTCCTGGCTCGCCGTCTCTACGATATGACAGCAGACATCATCATGTCACTGCTCATCATCCAGGATGCCAGCAAGGCTCCCGAACTCTTCAAGAAGAGTGCCAATGTCTATGTGCGTCATGCTGAGGAGGAAGTGACAGGTCACAATGCCTACGTGATGAACTTCCATGCCGATGATCTCGCCAGCTTCCGTGCTTCGGAAGAAGTGGCAGAATAAATGTTCAGGGGGAGGTATGGCTTCGGGCATGCCTCCCATCTGATTTCCCTTAATATAAATGTCAAGATGGAGTGCTTTTTAAAGATAATGAGCACTCTGAATGTTACAGACTGACATCATTAAAAGTCTTGGAAAGCCATATCTCAACTCCTCGAAAGAGTCGGATATGGCTTTTTGTTTTTGTATGTTTTAATCTGATGCGGCGCTTGATATTATAGTGTGCGTACTTATATAGAATATGTATTTCTATAAATGTGCGTATTTCTCTACCACTCATCCCTCTTATTCTACCACTCGTCAGATTTATATCATGTCAACGGCAGCATCTTCTTACCTTTGTTGCATAATAATACAAACTGTAAGATGAATAAAAAAATAATTCTGTTGGCAATTACCTTCATTCAGTGCGTCACCATGAACGCACAGCGATTGGAAATCAGCGGTAGTTTTATCACAAAAAGCACGTTCAAGGATAACTCCAATAACGAAATGGGGGAAGGCTCGATGCAAAAATATACCCTCAAGTTTAATACTCCCCTATCCGTAAAGACCGACAGTTTGGGGCGGCGTAAGAGTTGGAATATTTCCTTGCATGGTGCCTACGGGGTTCTTGATAATAGTGGTGATGCCGAGAATTTAAATCCTGAAGATATTCTTAATGTCAGCACCAACATCTCCTATTCTGCTCCTGTCGGCAAACACTGGACTATCATTGCCTCGGCTGGTGTTGGCATATATGCTGAAACCGACAATATCCGATGGGAAAGCATGATGGGAAATGCTGCAGCCATGTTTGTCCATAGTTCCAATGAAAGGCTAATCTATGGTATCGGCGGTGGTCTAACAACTAAATACGGTGTTCCTATTATTGGACCGGTAATGTTCTTAAATTGGCGACTAAACGATGCCACAGAGTTGATTCTCGATTATGTTAGTAGAAACAAGATTTCTGTTTCTCACCAATTCTCCAACCGCTTACGGACTGAACTTGCCTTAATTGATACGGAAGCTATGTCTGCAATCATCAAGGTAGAAGGCAAATCGAAGATTTACTCTGTTACAGAAATGCTATCTTATCTACGTCCCTCATACAAGCTGTCAAAGAACTGTACATTAACATTGAAAGCCGGTGTTGACTGGCGTCGTTATTCACGCATCTCAAATCGAAAGATATGTGACTTCTTCAAGAATTTCACCAACAAAGACCATCGGTACAACTTCTCACCGGCTCTGACAATAGGAGCTTCGCTTCGTTATACTTTTTGATTTTTATT
>JBMNUW010000050.1:0-19175 GCA_050946475.1 Prevotella sp. | reverse complement strand
CGCTGCAGGGCTGCCGGCCTTGTGCCGGCAGCCCTGCAAATAGTGTGTATGATACTCGCGGACCGCCCATGAAATCAGCGCTTCTAAGCGAAAAACATAACTTTCTCCAATTTTTATCCAAGAATATGATTTATATTTGCAGCCGGAAGCATTCTGTATGAGCTTCTCCTCCCGTAGTAATACATTTAGTTAAATAGAGGGAAATTCATGCACTTATTCTGTTCTGACAGTGACAGAGCAGATATTCTTTAGGACAGCTTCAAAACAGATAGTACAATTATCAGAAAACAGACTGTGGTAAAATGAAAATACTGATTGTGGAAGATGAGAAGCGGCTCTCCAAGAGTATCGCCGAATATTTGTCCGCGCAAGGCTACCTTTGCGAGCAGGCCTTCAACTTCGATGACGCCAAAATGCGTATCGGTGTCTATGATTACGACTGCATCCTGCTGGACTTGATGTTGCCCGGCGGCAGCGGACTCGACCTGCTGCGCATCATCCGCAGTTCCAACAAGAACACCGGCGTCATCATCGTGTCGGCCAAGGAGTCGACCGAGGACAAGGTGGAGGGGCTGCGCATCGGTGCCGACGACTATCTCGCCAAGCCCTTCGCCCTGCCGGAACTCAGTATGCGCATCTACGCGCTTCTGCGGCGGCGTGACTTCGACACAAGCAACATCTTGGAGACCAACGGCATCCGCATAGACCTGATGAAGCGGACAGCCAGTGCCAACGGGCACGACCTGGAACTCACCAAGTCGGAATTGGAACTGCTGCTCTTCCTCATCAGCAACAAGAACAGAGTGGTGTCAAAGACTGCCATCGCCGAGCATCTCAGCGGAGAGATGGCAGACATGCTCGACAATCTGGACTTCATCTACAGTCATATCAAGAATCTGAAAGCCAAGCTGGCACAGGCAGGATGCCGTGACTGCATCAAGACCATCTATGCCACCGGCTACAAATGGATAGAGGAATGAGGAAGAAAAAAACTTTCATGGGGGTCTTGACGCGCAGGTTCACTGTCTATCTGCTTTGCGTCATGCTGGCCACAGCGCCGCTGTTCTATCTCATCGTGACAAACTATTACGCGGAAGATCTGTTAGAAGTGGCGAAGATGGCGGGAGTGGGCGAAGAGGCCCTCGACCTGGAGCGCGACACCATCGTGGGAATGTGCATCCAGTTGGGTGTGGTTCTCGCAACGGTGGCATTGGCAATGCTCATCGCCATGCGCACCATTCCGGAACGCCTGTGGAAACCGTTCCGTGACACTATGGAGAAGATGGACAGCTACAAGGTGGATTCCGGTAAGGTGCCCCAGTTGGCAGACACCGACATCTCGGAGTTCGCCGACCTCAACCATACCCTTTCCAACCTGATGGAAACCGCCACAAGGAGCTTCAAGGCACAGAAGGAATTCACGGAGAACGCCTCGCACGAACTGCAGACGCCCTTGGCTGTGGCGCAGAGCAAGCTGGACCTGCTGATACAGGACCCCAGTCTTACCGAACATCAGGCTCAGTTGGTGCAGGACATCTATGTGGAACTGAAACGTATGTCAGCCATGAGCCGCAACCTGCTCCTCCTCGCGAAACTGGACAATATGCGTCCGAGAGAGGACGGAGAGGTGGAAGTGGGCGAGAAGCTCCGGCAGAAGGTAACCTCTTTGGAGGCTCTGGCAGGCGACACCGAGGTGAGACTGAACATCCGGCAGACGCTGAAGGTGAGATGTCAGGAGCCTCTGTTGGAAAGCCTCATCAACAACCTCGTGGTGAACGCCCTGCGGCACAACAAGCGCGGCGGCTTCATAGATGTCCGGCTCGAAAACGGGCGGCTGCGGGTGCTCAATCCCTCCGACGACCCTCCCCTCGACCCCTCACACGTATTCGACCGCTTCTACCGTGTGGAGAAAAATCAGCGCGGCAACGGACTCGGACTTGCCATCGTAAAAGCCATCTGCGACTATTACGGATGGCAGTGCGGCTACCGTTACGACAACGGACTGCATGAGTTCTATGTCGTTTTTGCCTCTTGATTTGTCCCCGGTCCCTGATGCATACTGTTTGTTCCTTCTATCGGCAAGATAACCATGCGATACGACTTTTCCACTTTTCGTTCCGCCATCCTGAGGGCACTGTCCACACGTACAGGCTTCTATCTGCTTCTCTTTGCCTGTCTGGCACCCACGCTGCTGCTACGCGACTACACACCAGCCAACGAACTACGGTATCTCAGCATCAGCGATGAGGCACTGCGCGAAGGTCATCTGCTCGCCTTCACCCTGCACGGCAACCCCTACCCTGACAAGCCGCCACTCTATTTCTGGATACTGATGCTGATTCACCGACTGACAGGAGCCTACCCCATGTGGCTGGTCTCTATGGCCTCATGGCTCCCAGCCGTCCTTACAGTGGAGGTACTCGCCGAACAATTCCGACTGCCACGGCGCGACCAGCTCACCTTTCGCCTGCTGACATTCACCACCGGTCTCTTCGTTGCCACGGCTGCCGTAGCACGAATGGATATGCTCATGACCCTCTTCATCACTCTGTCACTTCTAAGTTTTTACCATGCCTACGAGTCCGACAAGCCTTATCAGTCATGGACGCTTCCATTGTTTCTCTTTTTGGGTGTCTTCTCCAAGGGCGCCTTGGGACTGGTACTGCCTCTCTCAGTCATCATCGCCTTCCTCTGCGTAAAGGGTCAGCTCTCCCTTTTTCCAAAATTCTTTGGTCGGCGGTCGTGGGCGATACTGATAGCCCTCTTCGGCCTATGGTTCTGCGGTGTCTATATAGAGGGCGGCGGAGCCTATCTCTATGATTTGGTATTCCATCAGACAATAGGCCGCACTTTCCACTCCTTCCATCATGCCCAGCCCGTCACCTATTACCTTTGGCTGTTCTGGATTGTCATGCTCCCCTGGTCATTTCTCATGGGAGCGGCTTTGTGGAAAGGACTCCGCAGCTACCGTTTCCACGACAACGGAGAGCGTTTTCTCGTCGTCGCCACGGTGAGCATCTTCGTAGTGCTCTCTCTCGTCAGCGCCAAACTTTCGGTCTATCTCCTTCCCCTCACGCCCTTTGCCTGTCTGTTGGCTGCCCGCTATGTGTGCGATGGAACGGGACGGCTGCGCATCGTCTGCCTCGCCATACCTTCTAGCCTGCTGTTGCTGGTCCTTCCGGCGGCAATCGTAGCGCATCTTTCCGGTGCTGATTGGGGCAGGCAGTATCTCTCTCCCTGCGTCTGGACGGCCGCAGTGTTGATCTTCCTTGCAGCTCTACTCTCCCTGCTTCTTTCTCTTCGGAACAGGTGCCGGGCCGGAATGGAAGTGCTGTCCACGGGCATTCTCGTTGCCGCCCTCTTCGTTGGAGCAGACTTTCCACGGTTGAACGATTGGATAGGCTACCGCAACGTGGCCGAGAAAGCCCTGACCGAGACTCCTGATAACGCAAAGGTCTTGGTTTACCATGTGAAGCATGGCGACAACATGGATGTTTTCCTCCACGAAAGAATGGAAACGGTCGACGAGAAGTACCTTCAGACAACAGCGCCCGAAGGCCAGGTAGTCATCCTGCCCGTTAAGGATGCCGGACGCTTCCGCCTCGACCACATCGAAGTAGTGGGACCTTTGGCAATAGGCCGAACAACACGGTATTAGCATTCCGGGAAACAACTTTTTTATCGGTAAAAAGTGACATTTAAGTAAAATGTATAACCGCTAATTGACAATTGTGTTGTAAATTTGCAACAAACAAAGAACCGAAGCAGAGACCGGCGACCATCCGGTCCACGACAAATGTTGCAACGTTGATTCCGACTTTTGAGAATATCTTTGCAGCACATCCAACCAATTAACACGAAGAGAAATGAGCGGACAAAAGGAGAACGTGGTGGTGAGCCACAGACTGGAAGATATATGGAACGAGAAACTTCATGATTATATCGCACATGTGATTTGCATGGGCGGAGAACTGAATTTTGAATATTATGGCTCTTCTTTCACCATCCACACCGGTGAAGGAATGATTTTTCCATGTTCACCCGGCATCAAGGCTGTCAACGTCGGTGAGGGACTGATGCTGGACATCATCTTTGTCTCAAGCGATTTTTTAGAGGTGTGCACGCCCCGCAACAACTATGGCATCAAGGGGTCGCTGTCGCTGCACAACAATCCCGTGATGACGATGGATGCCGACCATTTCCAGCAATTGCAGGAAGATTTCCAAATTATTGAGCGCCGATGGCGAGACAAGAGCCATCTCTTCCACACCGACATCATGATTTGCGCTGTGGAAACCATGTTTCTCGACTTCTACAATGTCCATGCGATAAAGAGCGGTAGCACGGAGGTATCCTTCCAGGACACCGACATCATGTCGCGCTTTATGACGCTCCTGCAACAGGGCGAATATGTGGAGCACCGGGAGGTGAGCTATTACGCTGACAAACTCTTCGTCTCGCCGAAATATCTTTCCGAAGTGTGCAAGAACGTAAGCGGCATGACGGCAAACTACTGGATTACACGGTTCACTGTGATTCACATCCGTCGGCTGCTCCGCGACAAGGAACTCTCCTTCACCGAAATAGCCGACAAGTTCCGTTTTTCCTCGTTGGCCTATTTCAGCCGTTTCGTGCAGAAGAACCTTGGTGCCTCCCCCTCGTCATTCAGAGAGTAAGAGCGGCGGACAAGAATATCTTCTCGCCACATCTCTTCTGTCGGCCTAATTGCAGGGCTGCCGGCCTAGTGCCGGCCCCCGTCCGAATTTACAAATTTGTTTAGGTTGGGAGCTGTCACATTTCCGTCCCCAGATAACGGGGGAAATGAAAGGGCTGCCAGCCCCCAAACTAAATAAGATACCTTTGAATGGCGTAGCCCGCCCGTAGGGCGATACCTTCGTAACCGGAGTAGTTTCTTGTACAGTAGTAATTTCAAACAGGCAAAATAAAAATCCCCAGGAGGTTCACGTTTGAGATACCTCTTGGGGATTTCTGTAAGGAAAAGGGCTTCGCAAGTTTCTATGACGCTACGCAAACGAGCTTGTTCACGCCGAAATCCTTGCGAAGATGATACATCACTGTCTCCATGTCGCACCCGTCCTCGCCTCCGAAGATATAGCTGATATCCCTTTCTTCGAGATAGTCAAGATAGTCGGCACTGACATGTCGCCCCACTACGGCTACGATGCTCTCCTGATTGTATTTGTTAGACGGAAACCGCACATCACCTTCTGGCACCATTGCTACGAAAAGGTTTTCTGAAGAGCAATCACCTACAAAAGTGTGCAACTGGTCGGGGAAAGCCGTATGACAACGACATCCGTTGAATCGCTCCGTGAAGAGATTTTTCACCGTAAGGGTGTCGGCCCAGTGGGCTGTACTGCCACCTGTCAGTTCGCTGATGTTCATTTTCCTTCGTTCAGTTTCTCTCGCAGGGCCTTTGCCTCACTGGTGTTGTTGGCCATTCCCATATACTGGAAGCCGTACATTCCGGCGAAACGACTCATAGTGTACTCACCGTCGTCAATCATCATCTTGGTAGGAGCGGCTCCCTGATAGAGGAAGAAGAGCTTCTTGCCCTTGAAACTGCCCTCATCGATGGTGCCATAGAAGCGCTCCATCACCGTGCGCACCGATGCGCAGATGTTGTGCCAGTAGACAGGCGAACCGATGACGACGATGTCTGCCGCCCGCATCTTGTTGACCACCGTGTCGAGCTGGTCGCCCGGCAACTTCTGTCCGTAGGCATTAATGCGGAGGTCGGTGAGCATCAGCGTCTCATAACTGTGTCCCTCGAGCAGCGTCTTAGCCAAAGAGGCGGTGTTGCCATTGACACGGGGACTGCCGTTGATAAAGAGAATTTTCTCCGTCTTGTTTACTCCGTTTGTACTCATTGTCTCTCCTTTTTTACTCTTGCAATTCACTGCGGTTACGATAAACAGCAGCATTGCGCATAATGTTAATACTTTTCTCATCGTATGGTTGTTTTAATCAATTTAGTTACACCATCACAAATTCGCAAACAGTCGTTCAACGTCCTATCAGACTTGTCCGACTATGCACTGCAAAGTTAGCCGATTCTCTGCGACACCTTATTATCCTAACTTCCGTGATATTTTCACTTTTTGAGGAAAGAGCAATAGAAAAAGAATTGCAAAAACAACAACATTTCTGAGAACGAGATGGACGGTTAGTCATTTATTTACCGTATATTTGCAGCAACAATTTAATTACATAACCGATAGCAAAATCACTAAACGAAGTAGAATTATGTATTCCTATAAAAAGATTGATAACAAATATATTGTCAGCATTGACAATCATGAGGAAATCGTGAATGCCCTGAGCACCTTCTGCAAGGACAGGAATATCCAGTCGGGCATCATCAACGGAATCGGAGCCATCGGAAGTCTGACACTGCGTTTCTTCAATCCTAAGACAAAAGCCTACGTGGACAAGACTTTCGAGGAGCAGATGGAAATTTCAAACCTCATCGGAAACATCTCGTCCTTGAATGACGAGGTGTATCTGCATCTGCACATCACCGTAGGAAGAAGCGACTACTCCGCCTTGGCAGGACACCTGCTTGCCGCTACACTGAACGGAGCGGGCGAGTTTATCGTAGAGGACTTTGGCGAGAAGGTGAACCGTGTGTTTGACCCGGATTTGGGACTGAACGTCTACGACCTTTAAAATTACAAGTGAGTTCTATTCATAAAATAACCCATTATTGAATCTTTTTGGCGACAATGAACAGGACTCGCCTATAATCTATAATCAGTAGGCTTCTGTCCTGTCACACGTTTAAAGAACTTGACGAAATTAGAAGGGTCCTCAAATCCTAACTGATAACCAATCTCCTTGATGGAGAGCGGCGAATGGCGAATCTGACGTTTTGCTTCCAAGGCTATTCTGTCATTGATAACCTGCAAGGGTGTCCGATGCGAACTCTCACGAACATAATCATTCAGTGAACGCAGAGATACACCCAACATGGACGCATATTCCTGCACCGTGTGTATCTTCGTGAAATTCTGCTCCAGCAACTGGCGGAATTTCACAAAGACCACATTGGCATTATTTGACACATAAAACTTCACTCTTGTACTACATTCACCCGAGCGCTGCACACGGATGAGGAACAAGCGTATGAGATAAGCCATGTAGTCGTGATGGGCGAAGGCACCGGTAAGACAGTATTCGCGGTTTAGTTCGTTGACGATGTTCATCAGCCGTTCCTCCTCTTCACGGGTGACCTTGCAATAAGGAGCGCTGTTGAGATTGTTGAAAACATTGTATTTCAGGAAAAGACTCTCCGGAGAATCTTCATCATTGAGGAAACTGGCGTTGAAATGGATAATCACGCCCTTGGCATCCGTATTTGTGTCGAAGGCATGGACCTGTCCGGGAGCCACAAAGAAGATGGTATTGTCAGCCACGGGATAATCAACAAAGTCCACCTGATGCGTTCCATGCCCCCGCTGAAACCATATAATTTGATAAAAGTCGTGTCGGTGAGGCTCCATCGGTCCGTGAGGATGATCGGTGAAGAACTGGGGCATGAACTGCATTTCGAACTCCAGTCCACTATGTTTGTCTTCATGAAGATAATAGGTCGTAAAGTCGTCTTTCATAAAATGGTATATTGTTGTTCTACGATGGTAAATTTACGCATAAGTTTTTGAGCAAGCAACTTCTTTGCCGGAATTAACCATTTGTCTGCAAGTATTTACAACGATTCGGAACAGGAATAAAACTACTTTTGCATTGTCAGAAGAAAACATCTTGGCAATGTCAAAAGAAAATACCTTCGCATTGGCAGAAGACAACCTTCGCATTGGCAGAAGACAACCAGACAACATGTTCAACCATATAAAACATTAGAAAAATGACAGACGTAAAAGCTTATCTTCAGATTACGATGAAAATTAAAGAGAGTGACCGTGCGGCAGCAGCTAAGGTCTACACTGATTGGCGTCAGCCTTTCCTCGACACTATTCCCGGTGCTATGACCAAGCATTTGCTGGTTCGCGAAGAGGATGTTCAGGTGCTTCACGGCTTCGACAGCGCAGAGCATGCCGCAGCTTATCTGAAGTCGGAAATGTTCACCAAGCACGTTGCTCCAGGTCTCTCCCCCTATTTCCAGGCTGACCCTGAGATTCGAGTCTTTACGATCGTTGCCTGACATCTCCCAATAATAAAACAAACAGCCCTTTGGAGAAATTTTCCTCCAAAGGGCTGTTTTCTTTGCTTGAGAATCTGATATTGTTTGTTGGATATATAAGTGGCTAGCCGAAATATAGTCAAGGATTACCACTCTGACATTGGGTTTAAAGTTACGGAAAATTATGATAGGGTTGCGACTTTACAATAGTTTTTCATGGTCAATCTCTTACTTGCCTCTACTCTAACTGAGAGAACCTGTTTGTTGCAACTTTACGAATGTTTTTTATGACCAAACCGAAAATACACATCGGTAGAGCCACAGCAAGCTACTTCTACAGACCTCTCCAACCGAACAGCACTATCCACGAATAGGCATAAGAAGCAAAAAACATGAATTCGTGAAAGTTTTAGAGTGAAATGTATAATTGCGCAAATAACATTGTGTTGTAACTTTGCATCAGTAATAAACCACTAAAATATTCATGGGATGGAGATAATGAAACGAACCGGTATCGTGGGAAAAATTCTCACATTAGCCTTGACTGCTGTCATGGGATTCTGTGGCGTGTCATGCGCACAAAACAAGACCAATGACAAAACCACCAAAACCAACGAGGCAAAAACGACAAATACGAATAATAAAGATACAACAATGAAAGACAAGAAAACACTGGTGGCCTTTTTCTCAAGGGCCGATGAAAATTACAACGTGGGATATATCAAAAAGGGCAATACGCAGAAAATCGCCGAGGTGATAGCTGCCGAGACAGGAGCCGACACCTTTCACATTGAGACTGTAAGACCTTATCCCGCAGACTACATGTCTTGTATCAAGCAGGCAAAGCAAGAACTCCGCGACAATGCCCGTCCGGAAATAAAGGGCGACGTGAAAGTGGAGGACTACGATGTAATCTTCATCGGATATCCCAACTGGTGGGGCGAACCACCCATGGCACTCTACACCTTTATTGAGAAACATGACTGGAAGGGCAAGACCATCATTCCTTTCATCACTCATGAAGGAAGCGGTTTCGGCGGAACCGACCAAAGCGTGGCTGCCGCCTGCAAAGGTGCCACTATGCTGAATGGACTCGCAGTGCAAGGCAAGGTGGCACAGGCAGGTGCCGACAACACGGTGAAACGTTGGCTCAAGGGCCTGGGGTATTAATTTATTGATAGGAAATATATAGCCAGCAAATGAACTACCAATCATAAGGTCTGATTATTTTGTTAGCTGATACGATAACTCTTTTTTATTTTAAGGTACATTTCATTGTCCCCGTGGTGATAAATCCATGTGGGACAATATTTTTTACAGACCGCCCATCAGGTCACTTGAAACTGATTGTCTATGGATATGCATAAAAAAGTAATCAAAATTCGCAGAATATTCTAGACAAACAAGATGTTTTTTATAACTTTGCACTAAAACTCAATTTAAATCAACAAAATCAAATCAACATGTCTTCAACAGTAAAAACCATTTTGACGGCTGCTCTCCTCTTTTTCACGTCGGCAGCAAGCCATGCCGACCAAGTGTATGTAGGCGGCGACATCTCTCTGCTCACGAAATACGAAGAACACGGAGCAATTTACTATGACCACAACGGAAACAAGATATACAGTTTGTTACCTTTCTTTAAAGAACAAGGGTGGAACGCCATGCGGGTGCGCCTCTTTGTGGACCCAAGCAACGCCTCTGATACGGACAAAGAGCAAGGTGTCTGCCAAGATTTAGACTATGTGGTGAAATTGTGTAAGCGCATCAAACAAGCAGGATTCGCCCTGATGCTCGACTTCCACTACTCTGACTCATGGGCTGACCCTTCAAATCAGTGGACACCACAGGCATGGCAGGAACTGACGGACGATTCATTGGCACAGCAAATCTATGACTACACAGCAAGTTCGTTACAAACGCTCATAGACAGTGGTGCTACCCCCGATATGATACAGACTGGCAATGAGATTAGCTATGGTATGTGCTGGGGCAGCAGCGAGAGTGACGCAAAGAAATGTTATCCTTCTTCGTCCTCCGAGAACTGGGATAGATTCATGAAGTTACTGAAACAAGCTACGCAAGCCTGCCGGGATAAATGTCCCAATGCGAAAATCATTCTACACTCTGAGCGAGTCTCAAATCTTTCGAGTTTGCAATCTGACAACACCAACTACGCAGCCTTGAACTACTGGCTCGATAAAATTACGGATGCCAATATCAACTACGACATCGTTGGACTGAGCTATTATCCCTACTATCACGGTCCACTAAATTGTATCGAAGGAGCCATAACTACCATTGAAGAGAAGGTTCCTACCAAGAAAATCATGGTAGTGGAGACAGGATACAGCTTAAATTATGCCGTGAGCACTAACTACGACTACACTTCCACCTATCCAATCACTGACGAGGGACAAAACAATTTTACCACAGACCTTATTGAGAAGTTGGCTAATCATAGCTCGGTGACTGGTCTTTTCTGGTGGTGGCCTGAAGCTAATGAATATGGTTTGGACTGGAACACAAACAGAGTGACAGATAAATGGTACAATGCTTCTCTCTTCGACAACGAAACCGGAAAAGCCACCTCTGCTCTCTCCACACTTCAGACCTTCATCAAAAAGTCCACAGGTATCTCACAGACTACAACTGAGTCGCTCAGCAAGTCAACAGATAACCAATGGTTCACCGTCAATGGGATGCGCGTAGACCAGCCGGATAAGAAAGGCATTTACATTCATGGAGGGCAGAAAATCCTCTATTAATAAGAGGATGCTCTCAATTAAATTCAGGGAAATCTCTGTTAAATGCAGAAAGACCACTATTAATAATAACAGGAAATTCTCTATTTAAATACAGAAAGTCTTCTATTTTAAATACAGGAGTTCTCTATTAAATACAGGGCTTCTCTATTTAATAACAAAGCAAAGCGCCTCGCCAAAAATTGGCGAGGCGCTTTGTATTTCTATATCACTATTAAGAGTTAAGAGTCTTAGATAATCTTGATGATAATAATCTGGCCGGGACGAACTCGCTGATTCTTGCGGAAACCGTTCAAGCGGCAGATAGCGTCTACATCCACGTTCTTCTTGTCAGCAATGCTGGCGAGAGTCTCACCCTGACGAACCTTATAATATACTTTTTCGTTGGATCCGTAAGTGGGTGTATTACCATCATGCAAGTCTTCGCTGTGACCCGGCACGCCACCCTGAACGAGATCGCGTGTATAGCCACCATTGCCAATCTTTCCACGTTCACGTGTAGCTACCTCAGACTCCTTTTCATAGGTTTTACGGTTGAATACATAATAGTCGCCCGTCACATCCTGATTGCGGAAGTCGAAGAGCAGAGCGGGATTGAGTGCCACGCCGCAGAGACGTGTCTCGAAGTGAAGGTGCGAACCTGTGCTTCGACCCGTATTGCCACCTAAGCCAATGGGTTCACCGGCACGTACCACATCGTTCTCGCGCACCAACTGCTTGGACAGGTGTCCGTAGATAGTCTCCAATCCGTTGTTGTGGCGGATAACAATATAATTGCCGTAGCCTCCGGCCTCATATCTTACGATACGTACCTTACCGGAAAAGGCGGCACGAATGGTATCACCAATATATACTTTTATGTCCAATCCCTTGTGCTTGCGTCCCCAACGACTACCGAAATTACTGGTTACTACACGACTGGGCGTAGGCATGCAGAAGTGACGAAGATTGATAACGAAAGAATCGGGCAACTCTGTTGCCCGATGTGCGTAGCGATTATCCCACTCGTCGCCGTAAAGTTCGGCTGCGGGATTTCTGTAGTTTTCCTTATTTTCGAAAGCTTTGACCTCAATAGAGTCAAGTTTTTTAACTCGCCGGTCAACGGGAGCCTGGCGTGCAAGCAGGTCTTGAGCACAGACCGGTACTGCCGCCATAGTTAATATGAATGTGAAAGCAAATGCCCTTATCTTCTTTTCTAAATTCATAAATTGATAATTCTTTTCTTTAGGTCTAAGTCTAAAAATCCAGTTAAAATAATCCAGTAACGGCTTATTTTATGAGAGCTATACAACAGCTCATCAAAAAATTTAAAGACAGCGCAAATATAACAAAATTGCTACAAAAAAATATCAGGCTTAACAGTTTTTATAGGCAGTTTAACACTATCTGATGGCTTTTCCTATTTGATTAACACAAAGTGTCACTATCGCCTAAAGACTTTTTAATAGGATTGTAACAAATACATAAATTGATTTACATCAATAACATGGCAGTTTGACAGGCAAACGGATAAGAAATATGAGCCGAGAATGTGGAGGGCAGGGGCACTGCACAGTAGCGCCGTGCACAACGAAAAGGACGAAAGTGGAAACGGAGAGGACAGAAAAGGGAACGAAAGGAAGAAAAGGGGAACGAAGAAAAAACGGGAGGACGAGAGGGAACGACCGGAAAATGCGCCCCGCATTATCAAATCGCAAAACACATCAGATTATGAATTATGAATTGTAAATTATGAATTAGCTAATTGCCCACCAGTTAACATGACTCTTTCTGAGCTCCCTCAACCGATTCCACAGCAATTCGTTCTCAGGGCGATTACATTCCGGGTCGCCGTCTATAACGCGCTGAGCCTCATCACGGGCCATCTGCACAATCTGCCCGTCACGTGCGATATTGGCTATTTTCAAGTCGAAGGCCACCCCACTCTGCTGCGTTCCTTCAAGATCGCCGGGACCGCGCAACTTCAAGTCAGCTTCGGCAATGCGGAAGCCATCGTTAGTCTCGCACATGATGTCAATGCGCTTGCGTGTGTCGGCTGACAGCTTGTAAGGTGTCACTAGGATACAATAGCTCTGCTTGGCACCACGTCCCACACGCCCTCGCAACTGATGAAGCTGGGACAAACCGAAACGCTGGGCTTCCAAAATTACCATCACGGATGCATTAGGTACGTTCACACCCACCTCGATAACAGTGGTAGCGACAAGTATCTGCGTCTCGCCTGCCACGAACTTTCGCATTTCCTCCTCTTTTTCCTTCGACTTCATGCGACCGTGCACCTTACTGATGTGCATATCGGGAAAAATCTGGCAAAGTGACTGATAGCCATCCTCAAGATTTTTCAAGTCCATCTTCTCGTTTTCCTCAATAAGAGGAAACACAATATAGACCTGTCGTCCCTCTTGAATCTGCTTACGAATACCAGCATAGAGTAATGGCATCTGCGAATCGTAGCGGTGAGTAGTTCGGATAGGCTTACGTCCCGGCGGTAATTCATCAATGACGCTCACGTCAAGGTCCCCATAGATGGTCATGGCAAGTGTGCGTGGAATAGGCGTCGCCGTCATCACGAGGATGTGTGGCGGATTTTCGCTCTTGCGCCACAACCTGGCACGCTGAGCCACACCAAAACGGTGCTGCTCGTCGATAACAGCCAAACCGAGGCGGGCAAACATCACAGGGTCTTCTATTATTGCATGGGTACCCACAAGTATTTGTATCTTACCCGCAGCAAGATCGGCAAGCAACTCCTTCCGCCGTTTGCCCTTGACAATACCCGTAAGAAGCTCCACCCGCACAGGTAAGTCACCGAGAAACTCACGCAGAGTTTTCAAGTGCTGCTCTGCAAGAATTTCTGTCGGAGCCATCAGACAGGCCTGATAACCATTGTCCACGGCTAGAAGCATAGACATCAGTGCCACCAACGTCTTACCTGAACCTACATCGCCTTGCAACAATCGATTCATTTGGTGACCGGAAAGGAGATCGGCACGTATCTCGTGCATCACGCGCTTCTGCGCCCCGGTGAGGTCAAAGGGCAGATGCTCACGATAGAACTTGTTGAACATCTCTCCCACCCGGGGAAAGATATAGCCGCGATATTTGCGTCGATGCTCCGTGGCATAGCGCAGAATGTTAAGCTGTACATAGAACAACTCCTCAAATTTCAGTCGCAACTGCGCATACTGTACCTCAGTGAGTGTCCGTGGCTCATGAATGGCACGCAAGGCATCTTCACGACCTATGAGATGGAGACGGGCCATGATGTCGGCGGGCAACGTTTCACGGATGCTTCCCTTAGGAATCTTCTGCAGCAACGTATGTATAAGTTTGCGCACTGCTGTAGAAGTCATGCCGCGTTGCTTCATCTTCTCCGTAGTGATGTAGAAGGGCTGCATACCCATCTCCTGAAGTTTCACATCGCTGGCACGCTCCAGCTCGGGGTGAGCAAACTGATAGCGCATCTGATAGACTGTGGGCTTGCCGAAAATGATATACTCTTCGCCCACCTTACAGTTCTCATAGACGTATTTTGGAGCGCCGAACCACACGAGATCCGCCACTCCGTGCCCGTCAGTGACATGGGCTACGACACGTTTACGACGAGCAGACATAGCATATTCATCGAAACTGAGGACACGAGCCTTTATCTGTACGAAAGGCATATCGCCGGACAGCTCGTCGATGTGATAAATCTTGGTCCGGTCCACATACTTATACGGATAGTATTCTATCAGGTCATTCCATGTATGAACGTCAATCTGTGAGGCAAGCAATTCCCTTCTTGCCGGTCCCACGCCTGCAAGATACATGATATCCTGATCCAATACTTGTGTCATTCTGCCCCCTTGTTAATTCATAATTCATAATCTAAAGTGCTTAAGCATAAGCTTAGGACGTTACGCCAGCAATTATACATGATGAATTATCCTCGCTTCCGCCAATTATGCATTTTTAATTGTGAATTATGCATTATGCATTATGAATTATCACTGCTTCCGCCACGCACAAATCAAAGGGAGTTGTGAGCTTGATGTTTTCCACATTTCCTTCCACCATCGTCACTTGACACCCGAGGCTTTCCACTACGGATGCATCGTCGGTGAAAGCCTCCTGATAGGGCTGGCGGAAAGCCTGCTTGGCCAGTTGAATGTCAAACACCTGTGGGGTCTGCACTTCACGATAGTCGGACCGCAACACATTCTTCCCGCCTCCATGAGAATCGACATAACGCAACGTACTTGTCACAGGTATCACCGGAATGGCGGCATAGTCTTCCTCGGCTGCCTCGAAACATCGGGCTATGGTATCGGTGGATACCAGCGGACGCACACCGTCGTGAATGGCCACGAAGCCTTGTGCATCATCGGGTATAGCTGCCAATCCGTTGCGTGACGATTCGAATCGAGATTGTCCTCCGTCCACAATCTGATGCTCTATATCGAAATGATACTTCTGACAGAGTTCGCGCCAATGGTCCTGCTGGTCATGTGGCAACACTACAATGAGTTGCAAATCAGCATCGTAGGCACGAAAGCGACGAAGGGTGTGCATTAGCACGGGTTCTCCAGACAGAGGCAGGAACTGCTTTGGCTCTTCAGTCCCCATCCGGGAACCTCTCCCCCCGGCGACAATGATAGCATAGTTCATAGCTGTTTCAATTATTGCTCATGTTGAACGGATGACAAGCTCATGCTTTCCCCATCAAGTGGGCATATTGCATCTTAACCTGCAAATCGGCCACAGCCTTCTCGCCGATGAAATACGAGAGAATCTTGTAGGCGTAAGGCAATGTTGCGGCAGGTCCCTCTCCGGTAATGATGTTACCGTCCTCTTCAAAGAGCGAGGCGGTGTAGGTGGCACCAGTAAGATACTCTTGGAAGCCGGGAGAACAGGTGGCGCGACGACCCTTCAGCAGACCCAGCGAACCAAGCACCATCGGGGCTGCGCAAATAGCACCGATGCGCTTTCCCGCCTTCTGCTGACGCAACAAGGCATTGCGTACGCCTTCATGGGCATTGAGATTGGTGGCACCGGGCATACCGCCGGGCAGCAGCAACATGTCGGCATCTGAAAAATCACCTGCCTCTTCGAAAACGAGGTCGGCCACTACCGTTACGCCATGTGATGAACGTACACGGTCCGTACCCATCACACTAACAGTCTTTACCTCCACACCGCCACGGCGCAGAATGTCAACAGGAGCCAAGGCCTCAATTTCCTCGAAGCCGTCGGCAAGAAATTCATATACTTTTGCCATAATTTTACTTGTTTCTCAATAAATTAAAGTAACTTTGTGGTGTTTATTATTTGCAAATATACGAAAAGACGGTCACATTCCGCCCTTTCGATGGATAAAGTTTCATAAAAAACAAAGATAATGTCGGACAAGAAACTTCGCTTTGCTATTTTCGGCAACGAATTCCAAGTGAAAAAGTCGGTGGCCGCTATGCGTACCATCGATTATCTCGCAAAAAAAGGAGCTGAGACTTATATCGACCGCCCTTACTATAACTTTCTTGTGCATAATGCAGGAATGACCCCAAAATGCACCGGCGTATTCGACGACTACAACTTTGATGTTGATTATGCCATCTCTCTCGGCGGCGACGGTACTTTTCTGAAGGCAGCCAGTCGCGTGGTAACCAAGGGCACGCCTATTCTCGGAGTGAACATGGGTCGTCTTGGCTTCCTCGCCGACGTCCTGCCCATCGAGGTGGAAAAGGCATTAGGTGAAATCTTCGAAGGCGACGTTAGAATAGAGCCACATACCGTCATTCAAATCTTCGCTGACAAGGAGCCCGTGGAGAATAATCCCTACGCACTCAATGACATTGCCCTGCTAAAGCGCGACAACGCCTCGATGATTGCCATAAAATGCAGCATCAACGGCGAATACCTCGTGACCTACCAGGCCGATGGTCTCATTGTCTCAACGCCCACCGGTTCCACAGCCTACAATCTTTCAAACGGCGGACCTATCATCGTACCCACGGCCAACAACCTATGCCTTACTCCCGTTGCTCCCCATAGCCTCAACATACGCCCCATCGTCATCAACGACGACTGCGTGATAGAACTTGAGGTAGAAAGCCGCAGCCACAACTTCCTTGCAGCCATTGACGGACGGTCTGAGAAACTCGTAGAAGGCACGAAAGTTACCGTTAAGAAGGCTCCCTACAAAATCAATATCATAAAACAGAAATCTCAACACTACTTCTCTACCCTGCGTGGAAAGCTGATGTGGGGTGCAGACCAGCGACAAAGTTGATAACAACCGATTAACAGCATCGCTATTCATGAAACTCAAGGAACTGCTTCGAAGAAACGAATCGAAATACTCCACGCGAGATACACTGCGATGGCTCTGGCTCACCTCACGCGGAAACCGACTCCAGGCTACGCTCAATGCTGTCATCGGCTTACTCGGTGTGGTGGTTTCGCTTCTGCAGGTGGCAGCCGTGCAACGTGCCATCGACACAGCTGCAGGCATCCGTCAGGGGTCGCTCTATGTGGCTGTAGCTTTTATCGGAGTACTCATCCTTTGTAACTTCGGACTTAACATCTCCGCTGTATGGGTGAAAAACCTGCTCGGTATCAAGGCACAGAACCGTTTGCAGCAGAATCTCCTTGACCGTATTCTACGGTCTGAATGGCACGGAAAGGAGCGAATGCACTCCGGTGACGTGCTCAATCGGTTAGAAATAGACGTAGGCAATGTCATCGGCTTCATTACCGAAACTATTCCCAACACTCTCAGCGTGCTGGCACTCTTCATAGGAGCCTTTTGCTATCTGCTATCAATGGACGCCGTGCTGGCCCTTATCACTATAGGCATCATCCCCGTATTTATCGCCGTGAGCAAAATCTACATCCGGCAAATGCGTCATCTCACACGCGAGGTGCGGACGAGTGACTCCAAAGTTCAGAGCGTGCTTCAGGAAACCATTCAGCACCGAATGCTCATCAAGACGCTCGAAAGCGATGCCACTATGGTGGACCGGCTGGAAAACACGCAGAGTGAACTGCGACATAAGGTAGTGAGACGCACCAAGTTCTCCGTCTTTAGTAATCTCATATTAAATTTCGGCTTTGCTCTCGGCTATCTTATAGCATTTCTATGGGCGGCCATCCGTATGTCGGAACACACGCTGACATTCGGTGGCATGACAGCCTTTCTGCAATTGGTGAATCGCATACAGTCACCTGCACGCAGCCTCACCAGACTCGCCCCGGCATTTGTCTCAGTTTTTACTGCAGCCGAACGACTCATGGAATTAGAGGAGAACCCTCTTGAAGAACAAGGCGAGCCCATTACTCTCGACCCGCCCTTGGGTCTGCGACTGCAACATGTAGACTTTGAATACGAGGATAAAACCGGTTTAGTTCTCCATAACTTGAACTTCGATTTTCCACCAGGCTCTTGCACCGCAGTATTAGGAGAGACGGGAGCCGGAAAGACCACTCTCGTGCGACTGATTCTCGCTCTGTTGCAACCCCAGGCAGGCACTGTGGAAGTCTACAACCGACGAGAGCATCGCATCATCTCACCCCGGCTGCGATGCAACTTCGTCTATGTACCTCAAGGCAACACGTTGCTAAGCGGCACCATCCGCGACAACCTTCGTTTGGGCAAGCTTTCAGCCACCGACGAGGAAATGTTCAAAGTCCTGCACACCAGTTGCGCCGATTTCGTGAGAGAATTGCCCGACGGCCTTTCCACCATCTGTGGCGAAACGGGTAGCGGCCTCTCAGAAGGACAGGCTCAGCGGATAGCCATCGCACGAGCCCTTCTACGCAACCGTCCCGTAATGCTCTTCGATGAAGCCACCTCCGCCCTTGATGCCGACACAGAACGTCAGCTTCTTCAAAATCTGCTGTCTCACCACGACAAAACTATCATCTTCATCACTCATCGTCCCGCCGTCATTAAATACTGCGACCAGACGCTGAACATCAATCGATTAATTCATAATTCATAATTCACAATTCATAATCTCATGTGTTCTGCAATTTAATAATGTGGGGCACATTTTCCATCCGTTCTCTCGCCCTTTTCCTCTCTTCCTGTTCTGTTCTGTCTCTTTCGTCCCTTTCCTTCCCCCTTTGGTCCCGTTCCCCCTTGGTCCCGTTCCCCCTTGGTCCCGTTCCGCGCAGCTTGGCTGCGTGGCCCTCATCCTTTAAATAAGAAAGCGCCCCGCAGGTCTATGTAAAAGACCTGCGGGGTGCTCTCTTTGTGGACATAGCCA
>JBMNUW010000049.1:0-19318 GCA_050946475.1 Prevotella sp. | reverse complement strand
CAGGAATGACCAGTGCAATCAATTACAAATTAAAAGGCAGGAAAAACATATTCAGATAATCTACTGAGGATTGACTGGTTACATCAAGAAATAAGCCGATTTTCAGGTATTATTAAGTTGGAATTGAAAAACACCAAAAGTATATAGCTTAGAGAACAAGCCCATCGCTTATTTCATGGACAAGAATTATTGAAATGATATTTGTTTTTATATAAAGGAATTATATGCATACACATATAATTTAGATGGAAGCCTTTCTCAGCACTTCTAAGAAGATAAAACCGTAATATAAGAGCAAGTAGTCTTCACATCCATAAAGATTTTTCTCAATTCCAATTAAGTTGTATTCTTCAACAATTATTAATAAGTAATTCAACTTTCGCAAGTAACAATCACACTAATTGCAAGGCCGGCGGCCCTGCAGTGAATGTAAGAATGGACGGAAGAGGTAGTGTCTTCCGGGTGCGGATTCATTGTCTTGATACTTGTCTATCAATAAATTATCTACTTGCGAAAGTTTAGCAAGTAAGATTGATGGAATAAAAATATTACGACTTCAATTATAGAAAGACTTTAAGAACTTCAAGAAAATAAAAAGCTTCGATAATGAATGATTCTATGGAGATTTGAGGTTATTCTTTGAGAAGAAAAGGAATTTGTATAAATCAAGTATCCTTCATCTGTTCCTGTCGTTTGCAGTCGATATTTTTGATGTTTTTTTAGAAAAATGTATTATTTATTAGCAAATGAGCTAAATAAAAACGTCGGTGAAACATAAAGAAAAGCCTTTGATGAAAAATGTAGTTAATTTTGCGCTGTTCCTTTTGATAAAAACCAAGACAAGTTACAACTTTACCTAAATAAATAACAAAATATAAACTTTATGAAACACAGAGTGAACTATTTTTCATCGTTGCTGTTACTTGCGTTTCTGTTGCTTCTCCCTTTGGGGGCATCTGCGCAAGGCAATGTAGTGAAAGGTACAGTACAGAGCGATGATGGCCCAGTCATCGGTGCTACTATTCGTGTGAAGGGGTCTTCTTCAGCCGGTGCTGTCACCGATTTGGATGGTAAATTCAGCATTAACGCCAAGAAAGGCTCTACCCTGGTAATTTCTTACGTCGGCTACGAAGACAAGGAAGTTAAAGTGGGCAGTGAGCCTGTCAATGTTTATCTCAAGGAAGATACCAAGCTGCTCAACGAAGTTGTCGTTGTGGGATATGGCACTATGAAACGCTCGGACCTTACGGGCTCTGTTACCTCGGTGGGAGAGAACGCCTTGAAACACAGTGTCACTACCAGTATCGACCAAGCCCTGCAGGGACGAGCCGCAGGAGTTCAAATTCAGGCTAACACTGGTACTCCTGGTGGAAGTAACACTATTCGCATTCGCGGAACTAACTCACTCAATGCGACTTCACAACCTATTTTTGTTATTGACGGAGTAATTATAGACACCTCTAACTCTGATGACGGAGATACCAATCCTCTGGCTTCTATCAACCCCAGTGATATAGTGAGCATGGATGTGCTCAAGGATGCTTCAGCTACTGCTATCTACGGTTCGAGGGCCTCTAACGGCGTTATCATGATTACGACACGCCGCGGACACTCAGGAGAGGCTACGGTAACTTATGATGGTTATGTTGGCTGGCAGTCCATGCCCAAAAAATTGGATGTGATGAATCTGCGCGAATATGCAGAACACTATAATGCCATTGCCGAAGCTGGCATCAAGAGTGCCAGCAGTAGCTTTGTACGTCCCGATCTTCTCGGTGAGGGAACTGATTGGCAAGATGCCTTGTTCCGTAATGCACTGATGACGAGTCATAACGTGTCGCTCACTGGTGGTAGCGACAAGGTGACCTATGCCTTCAGCGGTGGATATCTTCAGCAGCAAGGTATCGCCATCGGATCTGACTACAAACGGCAGACACTTCGCGGAAATATCGATGCCCAACTCAAGAAATGGCTCAAAGGAGGCATCAATTTCTCGCTGGCTGATTCCAAGCAGGATGTACTTTCCAATTCGAGCAGCATCATTCTCACCGCACTCCGTTCTCAGCCTTCTGTGGCAGTGCGTTCAGCAGATGGTACTTATGATGGCCCGGACGACCAGTGGATGCCGGACAACCCCGTGGCATTGGCTGAAATCACGGACAATTACAACAAAAAGACGAATTTCCGAGTGAACACCTATCTTGAAGCCACCATTTTCAAAGGTCTCTCCTTCAAGACAGAAGTGTCGGCAGACTATAATTACAACAAGTATTATTACTATATGCCAGACTATCAGTTTGGAGTAAAGACGAGCGACGTGCGAACCAGTCGCTGGACAAAGACAGATACAAAATATTGGTCATGGCGCAACATTCTGACATATATCAATACCTTTGGCAAGCACAACATCAATGCCATGTTGGGACAGGAGATGAGTCATAACCATTATGAGACACAGGTGACTTCGGCCAATGATTTCCTCTCGAACACAGCTAAAGACCCGTCAGCCGGCAGTAACGACAGCTCCACTCCAGTGGGCTATCAGGAAAATACCTCGCTCTTCTCCTATTTTGGCCGTGTTTTCTATTCTTATAATGATAGATACCTGGCCACATTCACACTACGTCGTGATGGTTCTTCACGCTTTGCCGAGGGCAATCGATGGGGATGGTTCCCTTCTGCCGCCCTGGCATGGCGCATTTCACAGGAAGATTTCCTTAAAGACAACAAGACCATCAGTAATCTTAAATTAAGATTAGGATGGGGAGAAACCGGTAACCAGAACGTGGAGAACTGGGCCTATGCTGCTATGCTCAACACTTATGAAACTCCATGGGGAGTAGGTGTGCTCAATGCCAATAATGCCAACCCGGATTTGAAATGGGAGACCACCTATTCGACCAATATCGGTTTTGACCTGTCGCTTTTCGACGGCCGTATTGATTTTGTATTCGACTGGTATTACAAGAAAACCAAAGATTTGCTGCTGCAAGTTGATTTGCCCGCATTCCTCGGTTCAGGAGCTGGTTCAAGCTATGGTACAGCTTCTAACCCATGGGCTAATGTAGGAAGTCTGAGAAATACAGGTGTAGAGATGACGCTTAATACAGTCAATATCAAGAATCGCAATTTCCAGTGGACTTCCAATGTAGTGTTTTCTCTCAACCGGAACAAGATATTGAGTCTTGATACAGAGACCGGAACGCTGCCTCAGACGTTACAGATAGGTTCGGAAACCACCACTGTCACCAATTCGGTGGTTGGCCATCCTATAGGAATGTTCTGGGGATATAAGGTCATCGGTCGATTTGATAATCCGGAGGACTTTTACTACAAGGATGCAGACGGCAATGTACATCAAGTGGCGCTGCCGACCGGAAGCACCATCTCGGAAGATGGTACTTGGCTTGGTGATTACCGTTTCGCCGACCTTAATGATGATGGAGTGATAGACAACAATGACCAGACCTTTATAGGCAATCCGGAACCCAAATTCACTTTTGGCTTCGGCAACACATTCTCTTATAAAGGCTTTGACCTTACGATACAGTTCAGTGGTTCTTATGGCAACGACGTGTTGAATTACAATCGCAGATATCTTGAGATTACCGGAGCAACAAGTAATTTGCTGTCTACCGTCATTGATTATGCAGTTGTAGAAAAGATAGACCCTGACGGGCCGGACGATTTCCGCAATTACTATGTTTCCAATCCAACCACAACTATGCCCAGGCTTTACACGTCGAGTAGTACCAACGGGAACAATCGTCTTAGCGACCTGTACATTGAAGACGGATCTTATTTGAGATTGCAGAATCTCTCGCTTGGTTATACATTCCCGAAGAGCTGGTTAAGAAACACGTTCCTCAACAGTGTCCGTATCTATACCAACATTCAGAATCTGTTCACTATTACTAAGTATGACGGCTACGATCCTGAAGTGGGTAGTCTTTGGGGAAATGCCCTTATGAACGGTATTGATTACAATCGCTATCCGTCACCTCGAATCTATACATTTGGCATCAATGTTTCTTTCTAAACTATAACAAACAATCAAGATGAAAAATTCCATTCTATATATCTTCACTTTGGCCTCAACTTTAACGATGGCCAGTTGTGCAGGTGACTTCCTTGATCAAAGTAACACTCATCAGCTCAACCAGGAGACATTTTTCGATTCGGATGATGCCGTTGCCGAGGCCACCTCTCCTCTTTATAGTTACGTGTGGTACGACTTCAACGACAAGTTCATTTATGGTATGGGCGACGGCAGGGCCAACAACATCACCGCCCAGTATTCCGACTATATCTATCCCTACACCAATTTCACCGAGACTTCACTCAGTACTGGACTTACTGAGGCATGGGGCTCGCTCTATTCCGTGGTGGCACAGGCTAATAACACCATCTACAACATTGAAAACTACAGCACGTCTGACGTTTCGGAGGAAGCCAAACAACAGGCGATTGCCGAAGCTCGCTTTATGAGGGGTACCGCCTACTGGTATATCGCCTCGTTATGGGGCTGTGCCATATTATACACTAATACGTCAGACCTTGTGAATAACTACGTAGTGTATGCTAATCCACGTGTTGATGGTATTGAATTCGCCATACGCGACCTTGAGTATGCAGCAGCCTACCTGCCAGCTACACAAAGTGATGAAGGCAGAGTGACCAAATACAGTGCTTATGGCATGCTCTCGAGAGTTTATCTGTCTATGGCAGGTCTGACCACTGACGGGCAATATGATGGCACGAATGTCGCTACGGATTTCAATCGCGGCACTCGCAATGAATATTATTTGGACTTGGCTAAAAAGGCTGCCCTCAAGGTAATTAATGAGAGCGGAGCGTCACTAATGTCAACGTATGCATCGCTCTTTGATGCCGAGACTATCGACAATAACCAAGAGTCACTTTTCCAGTTGCAGTTCTTGGAGGGTACCAGTGTAGGTGGTGCTGCTCAGAGCATGACGAGATTTTTTGCCTGGAGCACCATGGTGGCCGACCAAAATGCATGGGGCGGAGCCACTTATTGCTCTTACGATTTGTGGGAAGAATTCAAGGAGTATGATGATGAAACGTTGGGTACCGTGGTTGACGATTCCATCAGGCGTCATTACAGTGTTGCCAGTTATGGAGAAAGCTACCCGGAACTCAGTACAGATGCCTCTGATCCTTACGTTTACGGCGTGACAGAGTCGGCTGGTAACCAGGGAGCTAACATCAAGAAATATGTGATTGGAACCAATGATGTCAATGGATTCAGCGAGCCTAACAACTCAGGTATCAATACTTACATGCTACGGCTGGCAGAGGTTTACTTGAACTACGTTGAAGCTGTTATGGGAAATAGCAGCAAGACAACAGATGCCACTGCTCTCGAACTTTTTAATGAAATACGTACTCGTGCAGGCATGCCAACAAAGGACGTTATTACTTATGAGGACCTGAGACATGAATTCCGGGTGGAGTTTGCCTTTGAAGGACTTTATTGGTATCAGTTAATACGCAGAGGATACTACCAGCAGCAGGAAGTGGTGAATTATGTGAATAATCAGAATCGCAACGCTACCTACTATGAAAGTTCCACACATACGTATGTGCTCGATGAGGACTATGTAGCACCTGGACCAGAGGTGAGTGTGGCAACTGCTTCCGATCTCATCCTGCCGATGAGCGATACAGACCAAACTAAAAACCCGAATCTTAAGCCTGATTCCGATGGTAATATAGTAACAGTGGCTTATGAATTTGGTGACAGGGAGGTTGACGAAAGTACCCTTTTCGATTAAGTCATACTCAGTCAACAGAGGTGAATACCTATATAATTTGTTAGCTTCAAAACAACTTAATACGGAACTAAAAAATGAAAACAATAAAATATATGATGCTCATGCTGTTTGCTCTTCTATCGCTGGCAGCATGTACGGACGATGACGATGCATCTTCTCAAATGTCTATCTCCAAGGTTTACCTTGAAGATGCTGAGTCCACAGTCACTGACCGCGAGGTGACTTTTGCCCGCCTTGGTCAGCTTATACGCATAGAAGGCTCCGGCTTTACCGGTCTGAAAAAGGTGTATATCAATGGCTATGACACTTATTTCAACAATGCTCTTGTGACGGACAATAACATCTGGGTGACACTCAACAGTAATACTCCAGTTTCGACGGCAGCTGACAGTGTGCGCAACACCATTATTCTGGTTAAGGACAATGCAACGCTGACCTACGATTTTACCATTCGTGCGTCTGCGCCCTCCATCACGAGTGTAGATAACACGCTTCCTCAGCCTGGAGAAACAGTGACTGTGACCGGAACCAATCTTCAGGAGATAACGAAGGTGATTCTTCCAGGTAATGACTCGATAACATCCGGCATTGAGAGCGACCCCGATGGAGAGTGGTTCACTTTCGTGATGCCTGAGGGAATCACCGAATGCGGCTCCATTACTTGCGAGGGCGCCAATGGAACTGCGGTTTCACCTGCATTCTTCAATGACGACCGTTGCTATATTATCAATTTTGACGGTGAGGGTGTATTAGGATCATGGAGTGCCACATTTGCCGACAGTGATTTGGTGGAAGATCCTCTCGGCAGCGGACGTGGCATGTGTGTGCAACTCATACCGGACAGCTACTATGAGACCAATGAAGTGGTAGCCGCAGGCGTGTCGAACATTAAGGGATGGTGGACAGCTGGAAATGGTGAAAGCACTGACGACTGGAACCGCATGACAGAGTATCTGCCGGCAACGACTCCGGTTACCGAACTGGCTCTCCAATTTGATGTATATGTTCCTGATCCATGGTATCTTACGGGACAACTGGAGATAACTCTTCAGAATAATCTTGCAAGCTATGGATGGGGCTCGGCAAGTACCCAATATTCTACAGATTATATCAATCAAGCCACAGTTTGGGTACCATGGCTCGACGAGACCACAGGTGCTGCCACTTCTTACCAAACCAGTGGATGGAAAACCATCACCATTCCACTGACAAAGTTCGGTAATTATACTGATAATACCGACGGAGTTACCTTCCAGGATGTGATAGATGACCGCAATGCAGGTAGTTATCGCAATTTCGGATTCCTTTTCTGTAACAGCGACCTTGAATTTAGCGACGACATCGTTTATTCAGCTCAAGATTTCAGTGGAAGAATCTATTTGGACAATTTCCGCATCGTATCCATCGCAGCCATCACGGTTTCTGATTTCTCTGACTAGAAGTTGATAGATGTGATAAATAACAACGAAATAAACAAACAAGAAATAAGAACTCCGAATAAAAAATGAACCTTATGAAAACTTATCATATTCTTTTTCCAATCGCCCTGGCACTCTGTGTGCAGGCTTGCGATGACCAAAAGATGGAATGGGGGAGCCCGGATGGTCAGTATGCTGTCACAAGCGCTGAAATCCCACTGGCTGTCAAGGAGGTCCTTGCCAACTATGAACCTATCAAGACCTATGCCGTCCAGTATGCACCACAAACAATCATTGGAATAGGCGCAGGAGCTTCGCTCTATGCTGAAGGGGGTAGTATGAAAAATGTGGTGGACGAGAACTACCAAATGTTCACTCCTGGCAATGCCATGAAGCATGATGCCGTGGTGACGAGTTCTGGAGCGATGGACTTTACCACTGTTGATACTCTGTTGAGCTCCCTGCCCTCAGACATGAAACTCTATGGTCATAATTTTATATGGTATCAACAGCAGCAACAGTCGTATCTCAAGTCACTCATTGCTCCTACACTTGTTGTGGAGACTACAAGCGATATCGCCACCATTCTGGCTGGTGATGCTGCAAACTTTGACGGTGGCACTACAGGAGGATGGGGCTATTGGGGAAGTAACATGGAGAGTGTTGAGGTGGTGAGCGGTGTCGGCACTGACGGTACCGCTGCCGCAGTTCTGACAAATAGCGGTGACGGCAGCTTCTGGCAGGCTCAGTTTGCCTACACCTTTGATACGCCGCTCGATTCTTCCCAGACTTACACCATACGTTTCAAAGCCAAGTCTACGACGTCATCTGGACAGATACAGTTCCAGTACCAGAACGGCTCCACCTATGGCAGCCAGGGCGGCTATAACACGTTTGATGTCGGCACGGATTGGACGACATGTGAATATTCTTTCAAACCAGCCTACGACGATGTCAACCGCATCATCCTTAACTTCGGCAAGGTGGACGGTTCCTATACGGTTGATGATATTGAATTTGGCATTATGGTGGAAGATCCTATGGAGAACGTCCTTGCCGGCGACTCTTATGATTTCGAAGGCGGCACTATGGGCGGATGGAACTCGTGGGGAAGCAACAAGGAATCAGCGGAAGTGGTCAGCGGCGAAGGATATCAAAGTTCTGTGGGACTTGTACTCAAGAGCGCGAGTGACGCCAACTTCTGGGAGGCACAGTGCGCTTACGACCTCGATGACGCCATGCAGCAAGACAAGAAGTATGTTATACAATTCTATGCCAAGAGCGCTTCAGGTGCAGGACAGTTGCAATTCCAGTACCAGAACAGTTCTACTTATGGCAGCCAAGGAGGTTATCAAACGTTTGAACTTACATCGGATTGGGCAAAATATGAGTATGAGTTCACTCCAGCCTATGACGATGCCAATCGGATTATCTTTAACTTCGGTAAGGTGGGGGATACTTACTATATTGACAATGTGAAGTTCGGTATTGCCACGGACCAGAGTTCGTCTGCCAAGAGTTTCGTTATCCGTCGAGTGGGCAGGCGCAAGGCTTCAAGCAGCTATTATGTGCTCAAGTCTGCCGAAGAGAAACGTGAGGCATTGCTCGGTGCTATGGAAGCTTGGGTGAAGGGCATGGCTGAACATCTGGATGAAAAAGGAATCGTGCCTTACGGATATGACGTCATCAATGAGCCTATCACCGACGGCACCTACCTGATACGAGGTGTGGACGACGGGGCATTCGGTGGAAGTACAACCGATGATGACGGTAATGTGACATACGATACGGAACCTACTGAAACCACCACCGACGGTCTTACGCTTAACTGGGGTGACCACAGGTTCTATTGGGGCTATTACGTGAAGGACTACGCCGTGAAAGCATTCCAATATGCACGTCAATATTTGCCAGCGGAGACCAAGCTCTTCGTCAACGACTACAATCTTGAGAACAGTCCCAGTAAACTCAGTGCCCTTATCAACTTTGTCAATGGTATTGATGAGGCTAATGGCTCTGAGATAGTTGACGGAATTGGTACGCAGATGCACATCTCTTTCAGTGCCACTGATGACACGACGTCGAATGCTGAATTGTTAGCAGACCTCAAGGAAAAGGTAGATACCTGTTTTCAGACTCTTGCAGCAACAGGCAAGCTTATCCGGGTTACAGAACTGGACGTAGCCTTGGGTACATCCTCTCCTTCTTCAGCACAATACGAGGCTCAGAATGACGTTTACAAGATGATTATTCGTTCCTATCTTGACAACATCCCTACAGCTCAGCAGAGTGGTGTTACTGTTTGGGGAGTGTCTGACAACGAATCAGAGCATGAATATTGGCTCAATGGAGACGCACCTTGCTTGTTTGATGCCAGTTATCTTCGTAAGTGGGCATATAAAGGTTTTTGTGATGGAATAGCCAATGAAGACCTTGGCCTGCAGTATGGTGGAGATGATTACAAGGCTTATTATGAAAATAGCAATGTATCGTCTACAGTAGACGAATAAGCTGATTCTCTGATTAAGTTGAAACGGCATATATATCCTCCGGTCTGAAAAGGCCGGAGGATTCTTGTTATCAATAATATCAAAAAGAAAAGAAACGAGGTGCTGATTTTGATATTGCTTGCGATTCTTGCGAACAATTTGTTGCGAAATATGGATTGCATCAGGGAACGGCAATAAGTTAATAAAAAAGTGGAAGGAAAATTTGTGTCAATAGATAAAAATGCTTATCTTTGCACCGCATTTGCCGATATGGCTCAGTTGGTAGAGCAACGCATTCGTAATGCGTAGGTCCTCGGTTCGAGTCCGAGTATCGGCTCCATTCATCATAATTTTATTTTTTAGGAAAGCTGCGGAATTAGCACATCGGTAGTGCGCGGGCTTCCCAAGCCTGAAAGGCGGGTTCGACTCCCGTATTCCGCTCTTCTTTTTCATTTTCCTTTTCCTTTTTTATTTCTTCCTTTTTAATTTCCTTTTTATATTCGTTATATTGTTCCATAGGCAGTAGCTGTGCAGTGTCGTGTCGATGCGTGATGGTGTCAGTATGGAATTTTCAGTTTTTAATTCAATGAGATAAAAATATGATGTCATCAAATAAAATCTGCAGGTTATACAGGGAAATAACAGTAAAGAGGGGAAAATACGAGCCAAATGTTACATATTCAAATAAAACGGAAACGTCTTGAAATGGAAATACGGAAGATTTTCCTTATTTTTGCGAAGTAATTGAATTCTATCGGTAAGATGAAGAAAGAAATTGTTTTGAGAATGAAAAAAGTATCTACTTTCTTATTGTGCCTGCTATTTTGTCTGGGTGTGCAGGCACAGTCGGGATGGACCGGCACTTTTGCCACGGCAGTCGAGTACACCGGAGAAAAGGATATGCCACAACATGTTACTCTTCAAGGCAACACATTGCGGCAGATAGTGATGGTATCTCTTGGCGGCAGTGAACTGCAATTGCAGTTGTCGAATACATTCGGTAACGGACCTGTTGAGATAGAGTCGGTTTATATTGCTGATGTCAAGGATTCGTGTGATATTGATGCCCGTACGGCGACCTATTTGACTTTCGGTGGAAAAAGAGGCGTAACCATCAAACCTGGCAGCATGATGATGTCGGACGTTGTGAGCTATCATTTGAAGCCCCTTCAACTACTTGCCGTCACTATTTGCTATGGCAAAAAGTCTCCAGGTCATGCCACCTCTCACCGTGGTGCCAGGGCGCATTCCTTCCTCGCTCTCGGAACTGTAAAACCAGGTAAGCGCTTTCGGACTGTAGAGAAAGTGACTCACTGGTACAATCTTTCATCCATTAATGTAAAGACGAATGAAAAGGCAGTAGCCGTACTGGGTAACTCCATAACAGACGGTTACGCTTCTACGACCGATGGACGAGACCGGTGGACTGACGCTATGAATCGTGAGTTGAAAGGCAAGGTGGGCGTGCTCAACTTGGGCATTGGTGCCAATTGCGTTGTTTCGGGCGGAATCAGTGAGCCCGGGTCGAAACGTTTTGACCGTGACATTTTGGGGCAACAGGGCGTTGACAAGCTGATTGTGTTCGAGGGGACGAACGACATCGGCACGGCGAATGACAGCGATACACATGTGGCAGACCGACTGATAGGTTGTTACAAAGTCATGATTAGTAAGGCACATGCAAAGGGAATAAAGGTGTATGGCGGAACAATTACTCCCTTCTATGGTAATGGATGGTACACCCCTCAACATGAGGTGGAACGTCAGAAAGTAAATAAATGGATTCGCGAAAGCGGTGCTTTTGATGGCGTGATGGATTTTGACAAACTATTGGCAGATCCACAAACACCCATTCGAATGCGCAAGGAATACGCTTTTGATTATCTTCATCCCAATCCCAGAGGCTATGCTGCTATGGGCGCTTATGCGGCAAAGATACTTACGTCCGAATAGCAGTATAAAGCCAATCAATAAAGGATACTTGAACCTGCTAAAGAAGCTAATTGATGGTATGTAGCAGGTTCAAGTATCTTTGTAAAATACTTACAACTTGAGTTTCGTTGTGCATTTCACAGTGCGACAGTCCGAACAGATAAGGAAGTGATAAGTACCGTGAGCAAGTACCCAACGGTCTTGTTTCTCGCTGAAAGACGCGAGATCGTCTTTGGCTAACGACAGGGTAATCCTTTGTTGATGACCCGGAGCGAGTTCGAGGGTCTTGGCGAAAGCTTTCAGTTCATTCTCAGGTTTGTCAAGATTTCCTCTTGGCGCTTTTACATATAGCTGTACCACTTCCTTGCCACGGTAGTTGCCAATGTTTTTTACCGTTACCATTACATGGATGGAGTCGCCCTGGTATTCTAACTTCGGTTCAGAGTATCCGAAAGAAGTATAGCTTAGTCCGTAGCCGAAAGGATAACTCACCGCTTTTTTGTAAGTATTAAAATAGCGATAACCCACGTAGATACCTTCTTCATATACTGTGTAGTCGATGTTTCTGCGATTCTCAGGCTGGTCTTTCTGTCCGATGGAAGGCATAATTGAAGGTGCATTCAGCGGCATGTTTTTCGATGACCAATGGTCGCGGACATCAATAGCCCAAGTCATGGGCAACTTTCCCGACGGATAGCTCCGTCCGGTGAGCACGTCGGCGATGGCAAGTCCAGCCTCCTGTCCACCCTGCCAAGGCAGCAGGATGGCATCAGGGAGCGACTTCCAGGAAGCCGTTTCTATTGCATCCCCCACATTGAGCACTACCACCATTTTCTTTCCCATGGCGTGAAAGACATCGGCTACTTGTTGCAGCAAATTCTTCTCCTTGTCATTCAAGCTGTATTCTTCGAGTTTACGGTCATGGTCCTCGCCCGATTCACGTCCGATAACCACTACAGCCACGTCATTGTCGCGTGCCTGTCGTTTTAGGCTGTCGGTAGAAATGGAGAGTTCACTCATTCTTGGATTACCTTGCCACCATGAGTGTTCGTCGTTGGCATGAGCTTTTTGAAAAGCCTTCATTGAGTCGGTATAGAATGTGAGAAGTTCAGAATCGAGAGTACATCCATCAGTGCGCAGGCCTTCCACGAGACTGTAGATGTATTGAGCATTGACTCTTCCAGAGCCTGTTCCGCCTGCCAGCAGGTCGTATCCGGCTGCCCCGTAGAGAGCCACATGCTGTCCTTTGGTCAAAGGCAATACGCCATTGTTCTTCAGCAGCACCGTGCCTTCAGCATCCACCTGTCGTGTAAGTTCTGCGTGGGAGTCAAGGTCAGGTTGCAGTGAGGCGACCTCTCCTTGTACACGATGTGTTTTGGCGATGAGCTCCAGTACGCGGCGCACACTTTGGTCGAGTTGTTGCATTGAGATGCGACCGTCCTTTATTCCAGCCATGATGGAGTCCGGGTCGAAGGGCAGACCAGGCTGGAACATATCATTGCCAGCCATAATGGCCTTTGAACGATTCTTCCCACCAAACCAGTCGGTCATTACTAGTCCTTGATAGCCCCACTGCTGACGGAGTATGTCGGTGAGCAGCCAACGGTTTTCGCCAGTAAAGGCACCATTGAGTTTGTTGTACGATGACATGATGGTCCACGGTCTGGCTTTCTTGACGGGTATTTCGAAGGCTTTAAGGTAGATTTCTCTCAGAGCTCTCATGCCAACCTGTGCATCATTTCCCAGTCGCTTGGTCTCTTGATTATTGCAGACGAAATGCTTGAGTGATACTCCTACACCCTCGCTCTGCACACCTTGGATATAAGCTGTGGCTGTGAGACCCGAGAGCAACGGGTCTTCGCTGAAGTATTCGTAGTTGCGTCCGCAGAGAGGGTTGCGCTGGATATTGTTGCCGGGCCCGAGTACAACATCAACACCGTAGGCTCTCGCTTCCTGTCCGTAGGCTTGTCCAATACTTTTTACGGCTTCCAGATTCCATGTGCTTGACAACAAGTTGCCGATTGGAAAAGCAGTACAATAATAAGTCCGGTGGTCATAGTCGCGATGTGAGTCTATGCGAAGCCCGGCAGGTCCATCGCTAAGTACGATGGCAGGAATGCCCAGTCGAGGAATGGGATAGGTCGTTCCGGCCGCGCCTGGCACTAATGAACGTGTAGAGCCAATAACAGGCATGCCTACTTCAACACCTGGCATACCAGTGCCCACCAGGATGCGCACTTTTTCTTTAAGCGTCATTTGACGGAGCAGACGGTCGACGTTGAACCCTCCAACTGAGTTTTGTGCACTTGTCAAGACTGGAATCAAGGCAAGTAAGAAAAGGTATAATTTATGATTCATAGCACGAATTATATATATACGTTATCAAAGGGATTCAAGGGATTTTGCAACCACCCAGGAGTGTTGGATTGGAATGCGAGAGGAGCCTCGAATCCTTTAAAAAGTAAAACAGAATCGGGTTGTTTTGTAGTCTTATTGGTTTTGATATTGTATGGGTGAGAAACCCGTTGCAGATTTGAAATACTTTGAGAAGAATGAGAGAGAGGCGAAGTTAAGCATGTCGCTAATCTGCTGCATGGTGTATTTGTGACTCTTGATGAGTGCCTTGGCCTCAACAATGACATAGCTCTTGATGTGCTCGCCGGCATAGCTGCCGCTTTCCTTGTAGACAATCTGAGAGAGGTATTTAGGCGTAAGGCAGAGCCGGTCGGCATAAAACTTGATGTCACGCTGCTGCATGTAGTGGCGTTCAACTTCTCGTAGGAATTGTGTGTAAATCTCATGGCTGCGATTGCCGTCCCTATGTTTGATGGAGTTGCGTTCGCTCATCAACCTTGAGAATATGGTGAAGGAAAATGCTTGCACCATACCCTTGGCTATCTCGTAGATATAGAGTGGCTTTTCCTCTTGGTTGAGCAGCAGTTTCAAATCGTTGTAGATATCCACAGCTTGTCGCACTTCAGCATCATTAAGGTGGCAGACAGGATGGTCGGCAAGTCCACGAAGAAGTTCTGCAGTGTCACCCTGAGTGATGAAGGGGAAATAGAAGTTGTTGTTGAGTGCCATGAGAAGGAAGCGAGTATCAGCGCTCATACTTCTCAGTTCGCCTATTGTACCGCTGTTGTTCACTACAACATCGCCGGCTTGTAAAATATATGGTTTCAGGTTGTTGGTGATTTCTATTCTTCCTCCAAGACAAAAAAGGTAATTAATGGTCGATACCAGCTTGTTGTTGATTCCGGAATAGGTATAGCTCTTGTTCACGTCAAGGTGAATCGACGAGTTGATGTTGTCGTTAAGTACGATTACTTCGCCCAGTGAGGCCACTTTTGGAAGCGAGGCCAGCAGGTTGAAGTCCATGTTGTTATAGGCAGTTCTCATATTCCTGATTTTTATGGCAGTATTGTAACGATGACCCGATGGTAACGTGTGAGGGCGGGAGTTCCATGGTCGGTAACCTTCAAGATGAAGTGAACAGTTTCTTTGTGCTTCACCTTTGGTGCAATGATCCTGTGGAGCCATACCATCGTCGGCATACCAATGTGCATATATTGTTTGTAGGTCGACGGCTCCTTGTACTGCATCCAGAAAAAGGAAAGAGCATCGTCGTCGGGGTCGTAGCTGGGACGAGCATCGAGCTGGAAGACATCCCCGCTGTGGACGGTGATGCGGTCGGGCATTCCAAGTTTTACCACAGGAGGGTGATTGGCGTGCTTATAATCATTGATACACCAGTCCATGCGGGCGGCCATGTCGTTTTGGAACTCCGTACGCCAGCGCCAGAGAGTAGCCTTGTTGCTGGCTACCATACCAGTAGAATCGTAATCGAACGTGCGCCCAAACTCACGGCTTTTTATGGGAATCACTGTGTCTACGGCGTTGGTCCATATTGGTCGGGTTTCTGGCTCCAAGGGGAAAATCCATTTGTCGTTCGGGTTGAACTCAGGCTTGTATAATTCGTAGCGGCCTCCCCACGAACCCCAATTGGGATGTTCCAAGTCGTTGAGACCGTTGGGAATGAGTCCCAGGAACGAGGGAGTGTCGCCTTCCATTCCGAAGGCCACGTCAGGATAGAGGGCGCCCAGCGGACCATGTCCCTGCTGGATGTTCTCGCGTATCCATGAGTTGCGAATCACATCGCGGGTAAAAGCCCTGGGATCATCGTCCATCATGCCATTCCAAGTAGCTTTATTGTAGGGGCAGGGACTTACTATATAGAAGAGATGTGGGAATGTCTTGCGAATCCAAAAACCTGCATCGTCTTGGTCACTAATGGTAAAAACGCGCAAGTTGGCAATGATGGCGTCCATCTCCTTGGCGGAGTGGCTGGCTTTAAGGTCCATCAAGGCTTGTGCCAGCGTGTTGGCGCCACCCCAGGCAGTAATCCACAGGGGCCTGGAATCTTTTCGCAGAATGGCTTCCACCAGCTTGCGGGAACCCTCAGAACTGTGTCCCTTGCCCGCCGCCTTCATACCGTAGCCTTGCTGGCCTGACGAAATTACCGAGAGCAGGTAGTCGGCAGTGGGGTATCCCGTTTCGTGGAGCAGCAGGTTGTCGCGTACTTGACCGTATGCTCTTACCGTGCGGCGAATCATCTCTGGTTGGGGGATTCCCTGCATGTGGATGGAAGTTGAGGCACAGAGACCTTCGATGTCGATGGAATTGGAATAGAGCATCAATCTCACCATTGACATGGCGTCGTCGGGCTCATTGCCGATGTCGCTTAACACGAAGAGGCGAGCTTTGTTCTTGGGCCCCTCGTTAGGTTGTGCGAAGGCAGCGACAATCGTGAAAAAGGCAAATAGAAAAGAGCAAACGATTTTCATACAATTTGTTTTTGATAAAGGTTGAAGATTTGTTGCAAATATAGTCAAATCTACTTGTATTTGTATGTATCATTCGACCAAAAGACAAACTAATGCTCCAAATAATCAAAACTTTCGTCGATTCAGTGCTTTTATATCGTCCTTTTGCAATGTCAGAAAGTCGTTTGACATTTTCATATCTTATTGAAATTGTTGTGTTTACAAGTTCATGGCTTTTATATATTAATAAGGTGATTCGGGCTTCATATTTCGACCGAAAGGAAAATCAGAGTTTCTCCATCGGTCATGATGGTTAAGGAAAATCAGTCAATACTCCTGGATTTTTTGACATCAGAATTCTACTTTTTGATAAATCTTCATGTTTTTTCTTTGTTATACGGTACAATTCATCCTATCGGAAAATTCCTCGGCGATTAAGATAAGACCGTTCCCGAATAAAGTACTTAATTTTGGCGCAGAAAACAGAAGTACCTATAAAGTATCAAAACCTATGTCAACATTCATCCATTCACATTCATTAGGCAGCGGTGTCCTGTTGGGCATTTCACTGCTATTCGTTGCCCCTGCAGTGGGAGCGACTTCTAAGATTATCGCTGCCACGCAAGGCGTGAACCAAGCGCGCAAAGTGACAGGGCAAGTTCTCGACGAGCAAGGGGAACCTCTTATCGGTGCCAGTATATCGGTTGGCGGAAAGACTGGTGCAGTGACTGACCTTGACGGAAACTTTACTTTGCTTGATGTGCCTGCCAATGCTACTATCACAGTGACTTATGTGGGCTATAAGGAAGCCAAGATTTCTACAGCGGGGAAAAATCAGCTCACCATAACAATGCAGCCCGATGACAAGACTCTCGAAGACGTGGTAGTAATTGGCTACGGCGTGCAGAAGAAGAGTAATGTCACTGGAGCCATTGCCAGTGTGAAGGCCGAGGACCTGGCTAACAAGGTGGACGCCAATGCCGCAGCTTCACTACAAGGCAAGGTAAGTGGCGTTCAGGTCATCAACAACTCCGGTGCACCAGGTGCCAGCCCCACCATCCGCGTGCGTGGCTACTCTTCCAACGGATCGTCTGACCCACTTTATGTAGTAGACGGTTTGAAAGTCTCTTCTATCGACTATCTCGACCCATCGTCCATTGAGAGCATTGAGGTGCTCAAGGATGCCGCATCAGCAGCCATTTACGGTGCGGAGGCTGGTAATGGAGTAGTGCTCATCACCACCAAGAACGGCTCGAAGGGCGACAGCAAAACCAGTATCAACTTTGATGCTCAGCTCACCTATTCAACCTTGGCTAAAAAGGTGGATTTGATGAATGCGAGTCAATTCATAGAATATAATAAGGAGAAGGATACCAGTTTTGAGTCGCTACTCAACGAGTATTACGACGGTACGACTGACACCGACTGGCAAGATGAAACTTTCAAGACCGGTGTGATGCAAAAGTACAATCTTGGTGTAACGGGCGGCAATAAGAACGGCTCATTCTTCGTTTCAGGCAGCTACTACAAGAACAATGGAATGATTGTCTCCAAGCGTGACCAGTATCGTAGGTTCAGCTTCCAGATTAACGCCTCCTACAATATTGAACCTTGGCTTGAGGTAGGCACTAATAACACTTTAAGCGATGCCAAGACAGGCTCCATTTCTGAGAGCAGTGCCAATTATGGACTTATTGCTGCCATTCTGAAGAGCGATCCTCTCACTCCAGTGGAATATGAAGGTGGATACGACGGAGCCCCTTCCTACGTACAAGATGCTTACGATGCAGGACTGAAACCTTATCAGGATGCAAACACCGGCAACTTCTACGGAGTCACTTGGATGGATGAAGCACAGGACAATCCCATCAGGTCGCTATACACAAAAACCTACACGACTAAGGCTTTCGGTGTGAACGGCATGACCTATGCCAACATCAAACCTTTCAAGGGATTCGTTTTTACCACCCGTTTGGGCTACCACTACATGAATTACAAAATCAATCGCTATGACGAAGAAGGATGGGCTACTTACGGTACGGCTTCCGAACCGTTACCTTATCTGGCCAATACCATGTATACACAGCGCTATTGGCAGTGGGAAAACTTTTTCAACTATAACATTTCCACCAAGTTCGGTGACTGGGGTGTCATGGCTGGTATGTCCTACATTAATAATGAGACTGACGACATGGAGGTGAATACCAATGGTCTTACCAATACCGCATCCAACTTCCGCTATCTTGATTATTCCTCATCGACGGCCGACGACAATGTAGGTGGTTATGGTGATGTGAAGCGCCAGATTGCTTATTATGGTCGTTTGTCATGGAGTTATCTGAATCGCTATAACGTACAGTTCAATTTCAGGGCCGACTCCTATGACTCTTCCTATCTGGATCTTGATCACAACTGGGGGTATTTCCCATCTGTCTCGGCCGGATGGATTTTCACGGAGGAAGGCTTTATGAAAGCTATAACCAGTGACAAGGGGCTCAGCTATGGAAAGCTCCGTCTCTCCTGGGGAAAGAACGGAAGCATCAGCAATCTCGGTGGCTATATGTACGCTTCTGCGCTAAATTCCGGTGCGCAAACTGCCGGATATCCCATGGCTATCTCGCAGAATTCATACTACATGAATGGTAAGCTATATACGGGCATCTATCCCAACGAATATCTGGCTAATTCTAAGTTGAAATGGGAAGAGTCGAAACAGTTTGACGCCGGCTTGGACCTTCGTTTCTTCAACGGCAAGTTAGCTACTACAATTGATTATTATTACAAGATTACCGATGGACTGCTTGTACGTTCTACGGCTCCTCTGACTACTGGTGCAACTTATATGTATCAGAATTTAG
>JBMNUW010000048.1:0-19466 GCA_050946475.1 Prevotella sp. | reverse complement strand
CGGATTGCGCCAAGAATACACTGACACTGTCATCAGACAGATACGCCACTTCCATCGGCAGTCCTTTGATACCTTGTTCGATTACCGACAGTTTCACTGTGTTTGCTGCTTTGTCAATGTCAAATATCAAATTCAGTTTCTGTGGTCCGGCTTCAAGCACGCCGTGCCACGAACCGTTAATGTTTTGGGCAAATGCTCCTTGGGCAACAAGGAGCAGGAGTAAGAGAATTTTCTTCATGGCTATGATATGAATTTAGGTAAGTAATGATACTTTCTTCGTTGCGTGGTAACGAATCGCTTATGCGAAGTTAACATTTTCGTCATAGTTTGCAATTATTTCCTCATTACTTTTCTATAACAATTCAATTACAAACGCTCGAAGTCACCCATTGTGTCTTCCTATTTCCCATACAGCCATCTAAGGGCTACACTGCCGGCATTTATTTCTCCGTTTGTTTCTTCTGCTGTTCTATCTGCGCCCCATACTTTGCCTCAAAGAGCGCATAGTTCTTCTCTCCCCACGCTATCATCGCGTCAAGAATGGGCAGGAGCGTTCTGCCCAAATCGGTAATGGCATACTCTGAACGCGGAGGCAGTTCCGGGTAAACTGTCTTGGTCAGCAGTCCGTCGTCTACCAGCTCTTTCAACTGGATATCGAGTACACGAGGCGTAGCTTCCGGCAGTGCCTTGTGGAGTTCACAAGGTCGCTTTGACCCAGTGCGAAGTTCATCAAGGATACATGATTTCCATTTACTGTTGATAAGACTCATGGTGAGCCGAAGCGGACAATCGAGGTCCACGGGTATCTTTCTTTCGTACATGATAGTATTTTATTATTGTCTGCGATTACGATTACAAAGTTACAATAAATATCACATACTGAGATATACCGAAAAATTATTCAGTACCCGAATAATTTTTGGGTACTTGTGCAATAGTTTAAATCGCCGTAACTTTGCAAGCGCAAACAAAAAACAATAAAACAACATTTAAAATCAAAAGGTTATGCGTAGTTCTATCAAAGAGTATCAGGCTGTGGAAGAAGCAGCTATGAAGTTCGTAAAGAGCGTGGCAGAAGGCAACAGCAAATATGCCCGCGAGTTGTTCACCGACGACGCTTGCCTGTTCGGTTTTCTGAACGGCAAACTCGAGCGCGGCAGCATCGAACAGTTCTACCACAATGTTGACACTGTGGGAGCCGGCGACCAGTTCAAGGCACGTGTGGACGTGCTCTTCGTTGAGGAGACAATGGCTGTTGCGCGCGTATTTGAAGAAGGCTGGGGAGGCAACATCGATTTCACCGACGTACTGCTCCTGCTGAAGATTGACGGTGAATGGAAGTGTGTGGCAAAAGCATACAATCAGAACTCAAACACCATTCAGAAGTAAAGACAGAAAAGGCAAGCCTCACGGCTTGCCTTTCTTAGTTAGATTGTACAAAAACATTATGAAGTCTGATTATAAGTGAGTCTGCGTTGATTACTCTCTGATAACTGTTTGCAAAGTTAGCTATTCGGAGCTGTTCCCGCAATACCTAAAATAGGTGATTTTTTCTTTTGTCCCTTTTCTATCTTATCGTGGCCGTCATTTATTCTCATTATCGGATATAACTGTAACCAAGAGTGGGGCTAGTCTGTCCTTGCGCTGGGTACGCAAGGTTTACGACAATGAACAACAATAAAAATCAATGAACATAAATCCACGACTTGACAGGCATTTTATATTGCAGAAATCAGGTTGTCTTTAAGTGGTGGTTGGTTGTCTCTAAATTATAAAACAACAAAGTACAACTAAAGACAACAGGCTTACGCGACGATAGAAAGAATTTGTTTCCTATCGGTCTTTGGCAGGATGTATTTTGAATCCCGTAATTGATTTTCATTAATGCCCATTGATCTTCATTGTCGGCAACTCCGCCCATGATGGGCGGGACCAGTATAGCCTTGCGCATTATGGCGTATATAGATAATCTCGAATTGTCTTTCGTTGTCGTCAGTTGTCTCTGAATCATTCCCATCTCGCAAGTCCCTTCGCACGTATTTTCGTTATTTTGCAGGGCAGCAATTGGTCGTAATGCCCCCGGACGTGCGGCGTTAGTTTTGCCGAAGGTGGAGCTTACCCCCCGATAGAGGGATGCATTATTATAGCGAGAGAATGAGTCAAAGAGCGCGGCGAGTTGATGATTCCCCTCGTAAGCTGGATTACAATCAAGATATTTTATGATTACATTCTAAATAATTCATGATTTCTTATAAATTTAATTCCCGTTCCGTTTGTTTTTTTGTAGCAAAATGCTTACATTTGCCAATAGTAACGGGCAAGTGTCCTTAACTAAACGAAAACCAACCATAGATACCTTATAATTATGTTTACAGAAACTGAAAAGAAACAAATCGAGGACAGAGGCATGACCGTGGAGCAGGTGGAACACCAGCTGCAGCAGATTCACGACGGTTTTCCATTTCTTAACCTCGTGGGGGCCGCTTCAACCACACGCGGCATCAAGGTACCCGACACCAAAGAACAAGACGAAGCCATCAAAGTCTGGAACGACTACAAGGCACAGAATCATCGCGTGGTGAAATTCGTGCCCGCTTCGGGAGCCGCCAGCCGAATGTTCAAAAACCTCTTCGCCTTTCTCAATGCAGATTATGATCAGCCGACCACCGACTATGAGAAAACGTTTTTCGACAACATCAAGAAATTCGCTTTCCGCAAGGCTCTCTGCGACAAATGCAAAGCCAACGACGGCAAAAGCGTGAAAGAACTCATTGCCGAAGGAAAATACAAGGAAGTGGTGGCCAACCTCCTCGAAGACAAAGGACTGAATTATGGACAACTGCCCAAAGGTCTGTTGCTCTTCCATGACTATGAGGACGGTCCCCGCACTCCGATGGAAGAACATCTCGTAGAGGCTGCGCTCTATGCCAGCTGTAACGGCAAGGCTAACATCCACTTCACCGTATCGCACAATCACCTGGAACTCTTCAAGCAGAAAGTGGCTGAGAAGAAAGGCTACTACGAAAAGAAGTTCGGCGTGAGTCTCGAAGTGACCTTCTCCGAGCAGAAGCCCAGTACGGACACCATTGCTGCCAACCCCGACGGCACCCCCTTCCACCAGGCCGATGGTTCACTGCTTTTCCGTCCCGGTGGTCACGGCGCTTTGATTGAGAATTTGAATGATATCGATGCCGACGTAATTTTCGTGAAAAACATCGACAACGTAGTACCCGACCGCCTCAAGGCTGACACCGTGCGCTGGAAACAAGTGCTGGCAGGCATCCTGGTTCAGCTTCAGAAACAGGCTTTCAACTATCTGCGCAAACTGGAGAGCGGTGCCTACAAGCATGAGGACCTTGAGGAAATCATCCGTTTCGTGCAGCGCGACCTCTGCTGCCGCAAGGACGACATCAAGGAACTGGAGGATGCCGAGCTTGTGGTCTATCTCAAGGGAAAGCTCAACCGCCCTATGCGTGTGTGCGGTGTGGTGAGAAATGTAGGAGAACCGGGTGGCGGTCCCTTCATCGTGAGAAGAGAAGACGGTTCCACTGACCTGCAAATACTTGAGAGCAGCCAAATCGACATGAGCAACGAAGCCTACAAGAAGATGTTTACGGAAGGCACTCACTTCAACCCCGTTGACCTGGTTTGCGCTACGAAGGACTATCAGGGCCATCCTTTCCACCTGCCCGACTATGTGGACCCCAAGACGGGATTCATCAGCAACAAGAGCAAGGACGGACGTGACCTGAAGGCACTCGAATTGCCCGGACTGTGGAACGGAGCTATGAGCAACTGGAACACCGTTTTCGTAGAGGTGCCTCTCAGCACATTCAATCCTGTCAAATCGGTCAACGATCTGCTCAGAGATGCTCATCAGGGCTAAGTGAAGACTTGTAACATGCCAAAGCTTAATATTTCATGGGCTTTTTGGTGAAGATTACAAACGTTACTAATAATGTCTCACTCTTGATAAATCAATAACTCACACATTATTAATCAATATGATAAAGGGTGTCCACCTTTCGGTGAACACCCTTTTTTATCAATATCTGCATAGCTGATTCATAGCTTAAAACAGCATCTATTTTATATTAAGAGGAATCGGGAACGTGGCATCAACCGGCATGATTCTCGGGAATGTCAAGCTGTTATAAACAATACAGAGAAAAGACTTTCAAATGCGCTGGCAATATCTTTTATGATGTGCCCCAAGTGGGACACGATTGAGCCCCGGCTGGGAGATAATTGTGACTCAGCTGAGAAACATTCATGACCCACCTGGGACTCAATCGCGACCCACCTGGGGCTCGTTTATCACCCAGCCAGGGCACAGCGTATAAGATACGGATTCATAGTGGGAATGATACTCATTGACAACGTAAAAGACACTCATTCATCTCGTAAAGACATTAACAACCAGCGAGCCTGTCTTAGAACTATCGTGATAGAAATATTCTTATTTCACACCCTCCAGCTTACGGAACTGGTCGAACTCAGACTGATAGCCGTTGAAGACATTGATATCGACAGTGCCATGAATGCCAGCCACACGACCGTCGGGAGCCAACTGCCATATACGCAGTTTCACGTCGGGCTTGTATTCCCCGTAACGAGCTATCCATACTGAATATTTCTCCTTGATGTCGGGAGCGGAGGGCAAGTAACGATTGACGAACATTTGACTGATATAGAGAACGGGACGCACACCAGTCTGTCTTTCCACAGTTCTCAGCCAAGCACGCACCTGACGCCACATTGCCTCCGTGCCTCCCATCTTCCTAATCTGACTGGGCCGAGGTTCGAGATCGAGCACAGGAGGCAAGTCGCCTTTCTGAAAACGGGAGTTGCAAAGGAAGAAAGCAGCCTGTCGGACACCTGGCGTACGCGTGGAGAAAAAGTGATAGGCTCCCACGGGGTAGCCATGTTGCCGCGCAGCGAGATAGTCTCGCTTGAAATAAGGATTGCGCACCGTTGTACCTTCGGTAGATTTAATGAAAATGAATGATATCTTATAGTCTACCGTTCCGCTTACGTTCTTCTTGGAAAGCGAACCGAGATGTGAGATGCGCAGTCGGTTCCAGTCGATGGCATAGTGTTTCTTCTTGATGATATGCTGGTATTTGGACAAATCAATGCCATAAATACGTTCAGAAGTATAATGAAGCCGCTCTCCCCGATAGATATTCTTCTGCCACTCGCCCACTCGAAAATAGCGTCCCTCTAATGAGAAACCGAAGCCCGACCGTTTGTCGTTCATCCATCTACCTTCGTAATATCGGTCAAGAGTGTCACGAAAAGTACCGTGGCCCGAAGCGCGGAGCAGACGATCGAATTCTCCACGATAGACGCCGGTGCTGTCGTGCCTTTCGCCCCATACCAGGGTGTCGGCGTTCCAATAGCCGTCTATGCGACGACCCAAACTGTCTCTGGTCCATCCCCTGCCCTGACGACGACCGTTAACCCACTGCCCGGAGTAAAGGATGCTATCGCCTGAAGTCAGCATACCATAACCATTGTATTTCCCTTGGCGCATTTCTCCCTGATATACAATACTGTCATTAGCTTGCACAGTTACAACATCGTGACTTGACAACGTACAGGACGATGGCAAAAGAGCCAGCAGAAACAATGGCAGGAAAAAGCGGAGAAAAAGATGATATGCTTTCATTTGCTTACCCCCGATTTGTTGATTACACCCACGAAATAGCCCCGTGACGTAAACACAGCATTGCCCTCACGTCGAAATAACTCAGGAAAAACATACCGGGAGGACATGGAACTGTTTTCCACAATGACAGGACGATACTTACCCGCGGTATCGGCTTGCATCAAGCTGACCATCAACGTCTTCTTGCCTCGCCCTGTTGTCCAAGGGAATCGACTTACCGGACGAATGCCAATAGGAGTGAGATGGTTGGTAGTTCGAAGAACAAATGTCGGACTAGAAGGGAAACGACTGCCAATATAGGGAAGGAGGGATGTCTGCTGCCATTGTCCACTGTCGCTTTGCCACAAGACCTTGCAACGAGCCTGTACCTCCAAAGAGAGACGTTTCGAGCTGACAGCCTGCTGGAGAGCGCCGGAGAGCCGCTGCAAAGAGTCGAGCTTCAGTTTCTCCGAAGATGCAAATAAGGCGATGCGACCATAACCCTCGTCCTGCACGCCATGCGTCCGCAGATAGTAAGCCATCTCCTTTTCCTCTATTAGTCTGCGATGAATCACTTTGTTGAGAGAATCCAAATGGTGCTTAGCCAACTGCAATACCTCACTTCGATTCTCCGGCCAGGAACGACCATCCATGAGCGGAAATTCGGGGGGCACCGTCAGAACGCGACCTAAGCAACTTGGAAAAGCCCACCTATGGTTTATCCACACGCCTTGCTGTTCCACATGCGTACTGTCTAATAATATATAAGAGGTATCGGAATGAAGATAAAGCCGAGCCTCGCCCTCTACCATGCAGACAGCTTGCTTCATTCCGGAACGTCCGAAAGGTAAGCATACCCACAGAAACCAGGCTGCCGTCAACAGGACAAGCAAGGAGGCAAAAACGTATATGGGATGACGCCGAATGAAGGCGAAAGACGGTTTCTTCATTTTCAAATTACAGTGTAAAAGTAACTGCAAAATTAACACTTTCGATGATAAAACAAGAGAAAGCCACCGTCTATTTTCACATTTTTCGTTACTTTTGTAGTCCCGACGTAATTTGACTTGGCAAAGACTGACATTCACCGTCTCCAGCCGTGTAATTTTACGTCTTTCGCAATGACATTTACCGTCTCTCACTATGTGATTGAACAGGTTTCACAGTGAGGACCGTCTTAAAAACATTAACATTCGCCTTTCTTCTAAAAGTCATGCGCTCCACAGACCGACAGATACTCTCACTTGCCATCCCCTCCATCGTACAAAATATCACCGTTCCACTTTTAGGACTGGTGGATTTAACCATAGTTGGACACTTCGGCTCAGCCAGTGCCATAGGAGCCATCGCCGTGGGCAGCATGATTTTCAACGTAATCTACTGGCTTTTAGGCTTCCTCCGCATGGGAACGAGCGGGCTCACTTCACAAGCCTACGGGCGCGGCGATATCATCGATGCCCGCCGCTTGCTCAAGAGAGCGCTCACCCTGGCACTGCTCCTGGGACTGACATTCCTGTTGCTGCAGCAGCCTCTTGGCTGGGCGGCCCTGCGTATCATTCATCCATCTTCGGAAGTGCTTCCACTGGCCAACATCTATTTTGATGTCTGCATCTGGGGTGCACCGGCAGTACTGGGACTGTATAGTCTCAACGGATGGTTTATAGGTCTGCAAGACACCCGCACTCCGCTATTCGTAGCCATATTTCAGAACCTGCTCAACATCCTGGCCTCCCTCATCTTCGTGTATCTGCTCAACCTGGACATCACAGGTGTTGCACTCGGTACCCTGACAGCCCAATGGGCCGGATTTCTACTTTCCGTGTCACTTGCCCTAAAGAGAAGCAAGTCGCTGGAAACCAAAATTACCCCAACGCAAGCCACAAAGACAAAAATCACAGGCTGGGGCGAGTTTTTCTCTGTCAACCGCGACATTTTTTTCCGTACTGTATTTCTTGTAGGTGTCAATCTTTTCTTCACTTCGGCAGGAGCCCGTCAGGGTGATGTCATTCTTTCGGTAAACACCCTCTTGTTAACATTTTATACGCTCTTTTCCTATGTCATGGACGGGTTCGCCTTTGCCGGCGAGGCACTCTGCGGCAGTGCATACGGGAGCGAGGATGACAAACGTTTTCGCCAAATCGTGAACAGGTTGTTTCACTGGGGAGAGATCATGACCGCCTCTTTCACCTTACTCTATCTCATTGGAGGTCAACCACTCATGCACCTTATCACCAGTGAGCCTCACGTGCTGAATGTAGCCCGTACTTACTTCCCGTGGGCTCTGCTCATTCCCATTACAGGTATGGCAGCTTTTGTCTACGACGGCATATTCATCGGCATTACTCAAACACGAGGCATGCTCATTTCGAGTTGTTCCGCCGCCATTGTTTTCCTTCTGATTTTCATTTCCGGCAAGTCACTCGGATTTTCCACCAATCATCTACTTTGGTTCTCATTCATCGCATTCCTCTCCACTCGAGGTATCGTACAGTACATCATTATGCGAAGAATCGGACAGCATTGAACTTGAAATGATTTGCTAATTCAGCTAATTACCAATAAAATAAAACAGGAAATAGGATGGTAATTATTAAATAAATTTGTAACTTTGCACTCGTTTTATAAGACTTAAAAAACAAGCTTTTAATATTTTATGAATTTCACTTTGTTAATTACCGTCTTGTTAACCGCTATCGTGTTGGTAGTGGGCGCATACGTCGTGGCCAAGCTTATCGGCCCCCGTTCGTACAATCCGGTAAAGGGTGAGCCTTTTGAATGTGGTATACCGACGCGCGGCTCTTCTTGGCTGCCTGTGCACATCGGCTACTATCTCTTCGCCATCCTTTTCTTGATGTTCGACATCGAGACGATGTTCCTCTATCCATGGGCAGTGGTAGCAAAGGAAATCGGAGGAGCCGCTCTGGTGAGCGTTGGCTTCTTCTTCGTGGTATTGGTATTTGGCCTGGCATACGCTTGGCGGAAAGGAGCCCTCGAATGGAAGTAAGAAAACCGAAAATCAAGGCCTTCCCCTACGACGAGTGGAAGGACAACGAGACACTCGAGAAGATGGCAAGCGACCTGAACGACGGCGGCGTGAACCTCATGCTGGGCAATCTCGACCAGCTTATCAACTGGGGACGCAGCAACTCACTCTGGTCACTGACTTTCGCTACCTCATGCTGCGGTATCGAATTCATGGCAGTGGGCTGTGCCCGTTACGACTTCTCACGCTTCGGCTTTGAGGTGACGAGAAACTCACCCCGTCAGGCCGACCTCATCATGTGTGCCGGAACCATCACTAACAAAATGGCACCTGCACTGAAGCGTCTCTACGACGAGATGGCAGAACCTAAGTATGTGGTAGCAGTAGGCGGATGCGCCATCAGCGGCGGTCCATTCAAGAACAGCTATCACGTGATGCGCGGCATCGACGAAATTATCCCTGTCGACGTCTACATTCCCGGATGTCCTCCCCGCCCGGAAGCCATCATCTACGGCATGATGCAGCTACAGCGGAAAGTGAAAGTGGAGAAATTCTTCGGAGGCGTTAACCACAAGCAGAATGCTGAGGAGCGCGAACTCGGACGAAGCAATGAGGAACTCATCTTTGAAAACAAGCTTGGCATCAATGTAGACGATACCAAAAAAGCTCGCGAGGACGAATGGTTAAAGGCTCACCAGCCCGCTCCCAAACCTGCAGCTGCAAAACCCGCAGTCGCAAAGCCTGCAACCGGAGCTACAGGTGCACCGGCATCCAAGCCTATCGTAGTGGACAAAGCGCCCACCAAGGAGCAGGTGGAAAAGCTCGGAAAAGAGCTTGACCAGCTGAATGCCAACGAACAAAAGACTGCTGACAAGCCGCAAGACAACACCACGGCAGAAAATCAGACTGAAACAACGAAATAATACAAGGTAGGAAAGATGAAACTGGAAAACAAAGAATTCGGATTTGACAGCTTTGCCGCAGAAATGGCAAAACTTAAGAATGAGAAACACTTCGACTACCTTGTGACCATCGTCGGTGAGGATTTCGGCGACGAAGGTCTTGGTTGCATATATATTCTCGAGAACACTCAGTCGCATGAGCGCTGTTCCGTAAAGCAGATTGCCAAGCAGATAGGTGACGACTATGTCATACCTACCACTTGCAAGCTGTGGGCTGACGCCGAACTGCTGGAACGTGAGGTTTACGATTTCCTCGGTATCAAGTTCCTCGGTCATCCCGACATGAGACGACTCTTCCTGCGCAACGACTTCGTGGGCTACCCCCTGCGCAAGAACTATGACATGAGTCCCGAGAAGAACATGTACACCACCAAGGATGATATTGAGGTGGACGACACAATGGAATGGAACCTCGATGAGAACGGTGAACTGGTGGGTACCCGCCATCCGCTCTTCCACGACGACGCTTTCGTGGTGAACATCGGTCCTCAGCACCCTTCCACCCACGGAGTGCTCCGCCTGCAGACGGAACTCAACGGTGAGGTTGTGGAACGTGTCTATCCCCACCTGGGGTATATCCACCGCGGCATCGAAAAGATGTGCGAGAGCATGACCTACCCCCAGACACTGGCCCTGACAGACCGTATGAACTATCTGAGTGCCATGATGCACCGTCATGCCCTGGTAGGCGTTATCGAAGAGGCTATGGGCATTGAGCTCAGCGACCGCATCCATTACATCCGCACCATCATGGACGAGCTGCAGCGTCTGGACAACCACCTGCTCTATACTGCCTGCTGCGCACAGGACCTCGGTGCCCTCACCGCCTTCATCTATGGCATGAGAGACCGTGAACATGTGCTCAACGTGCTTGAGGAGACCACGGGCGGACGACTCATCCAGAACTATTATAGAATAGGTGGTGTGCAGGATGACATCGATCCTAACTTCGTTACAAATGTGAAGAAGCTCTGCGATTATCTCGAGCCCATGATTCAGGAATATCTTGATGTCTTCGGCGACAATGTCATCACGCACCAGCGTTTTGAGGGCATTGGACCGATGGACGAGGCTAACTGTATCAGCTATGCGGTAACAGGTCCTGCAGGACGTGCTTCCGGTTGGAAGAACGATGTTCGCAAAAACCATCCGTACGACTTATATAATAAGGTGGAGTGGGAACAAATTACTCTCACCCACGGCGACTCCATGGACCGATACTATGTGCACATCCAGGAGATGTACCAGAGCATCAAGATTATCCGCCAGCTCATAGACAACATCCCCGAAGGCGAATTCTACATCAAGCAGAAGCCTATCATCAAGGTTCCCGAGGGACAGTGGTACTTCTCCGTAGAAGGTGCCAGCGGTGAGTTTGGTGCTTACCTCGACAGCCACGGCGACAAGAGTCCCTACCGTCTGAAATTCCGCCCCATGGGTCTCACACTCGTGGGTGCCATGGACAAGATGCTGCGGGGTCAGAAAATCGCCGACTTGGTGACAACGGGTGCCGCTCTCGATTTTGTAATTCCTGATATTGACAGATAACCAAAATGGAAAAGACATATATTTTATCTGGACTCGCAACATGGTTCGACAGTCTGTTGAGAATAGATCTCGAACTGAGCGACTTTTGGGCTGTCTTCATAGAGTGCCTGCTCGTGGGTCTCATTGTCCTCACGTTGTATGCCGTGATAGCCATTATCCTGATTTTCATGGAACGTAAGGTTTGCGCCTACTTCCAGTGCCGTCTGGGCCCTGTGCGTGTAGGTCCGTGGGGACTGCTGCAGGTACCTGCCGATGTGCTGAAAATGCTCATCAAGGAGATTTTCTCCGTCGACTCTGCCGACAAGTTTCTCTACTATCTCGCTCCTTTTCTGGTAATTATCGCCTCGGTGGGAACCTTCTCTTTCCTCCCCTGGAACCAAGGATGGGAAGTGCTCGACTTCAATGTGGGCGTGTTCCTCATCACCGCCATTTCTTCCATTGGCGTGCTGGGTATCTTCCTCGCCGGCTGGGGCTCCAACAACAAGTACTCTGTGGTGAGTGCCATGCGTGGCGCCGTACAGATGATATCTTATGAAATGTCACTTGCCCTGTGTCTAATCTGCGCAGTAGCCCTGCTGGGAACCATGCAGATGAGCGGCATCGTCGAGGCACAGACAGGTCCATGGAACTGGCTCATTATCCAGGGTCATGTTCCCGCCATTCTCGCATTCCTCGTATTTCTCATTGCAGGCAATGCAGAAGCCAACCGTGGCCCGTTCGACCTCGCAGAGGCTGAGAGTGAGCTGACCGCCGGTTACCACACCGAATACAGCGGTATGGGCTTCGGTTATTACTATCTGGCTGAGTATCTGAACCTCTTTGTCATCAGCGGCATTGCCTCGGCAGTGTTCCTGGGTGGCTGGGCTCCGCTCAACATCGGCATTGAGGGCTTCGACAACGTGATGAACATGATTCCCGGCTTCATCTGGTTCTTCGGCAAGACCTTTGCCGTGGTATGGCTGCTGATGTGGATTAAATGGACATTCCCCCGTCTGCGTGTCGACCAGATTCTGAAACTGGAGTGGAAGTATCTCATGCCGCTCATGCTCTGCGTCCTCGCCCTTACCACAGTCTGTGTCTCAATGGGCTGGACCCTCTGATACGGACTTACCTGCCGGCGACAGTCCGGTCCGCCCGTACAGGACGATAAATGGTATCCGGACCTGACCGCAGCAATCACAATGTGGCATATATAATAAGGTATAAGCGCAAATAATAGAAATGGAAAAGAAACAATCATATTTCGGTGAGATAGGGTCTGCAATAAAGACGCTCGCTACGGGAATGAAGACCACCATGAAAGAGTACTTCACCCCAAAGAGCACCGAGCAGTATCCTGAGAACCGCAAAACAACGCTCCACGTGAGCCCGCGTCACCGTGGACGCCTCGTTTTCGAGAGAAACGAGGACGGCTCCTACAAGTGCGTTGCCTGCACCATGTGCGAGAAGGCCTGCCCCAACGGCACCATTAAGATTACCTCGCAGATGGTCACTAATCCTGAGACAGGCAAAAAGAAGCGCCAGCTCGTCGATTATCAATACGATTTAGGCGACTGCATGTTCTGCCAGTTATGCGTCAACGCATGCAACTTCGGCGCCATTAAGTTTGTAAACGATTTCGAGAACGCTGTCTTTGACCGCAGCAAGCTCGTACTTCATCTGGATAAGGAAGTGTACAAGGGCGGTTCACTGCCCAACCTTATCGACGGTGGTGCTCCGCTCGAGATTGGTAAGTTTAACACGAAAACTAAATAGACGATGGCAAGTATCATAATGTTTTGCATTCTGGCGGTCGTCATTCTCGGCTCAGCCGTAATGTGCGTGATGACAAAGAGCATCATGCGCGCCGCCACCTTCCTGCTCTTCGTACTGTTCGGAGTAGCTGGAATGTACTTCCTTTTGGAGTACACCTTTCTCGGTGCCGCTCAGATAGCAGTTTATGCCGGCGGCATTACCATGATGTATATCTTCGCCATCCAGCTGGTGTCGAAACGCACACTCCAGAATCTTGTGGAACGTTTCCGCGGCATAAGAGTGCTGAGCGGTGTGCTCATTTCCATCGTAGGACTGGTTGTCGTGGGATTCATCCTGCTGAAGAACCAGCTTTTCTGCACCATGGTATCCGGCTCAACGACAGAGGTTGCAGTTTCCGAGGTGGGCAAGAGTCTCATTGGTTCGGGTAAGTACGGCTATGTACTTCCCTTTGAGTTTATCTCCGTCTTCATTCTCGCCTGCATCATCGGTGGTATCTTAATAGCAAGAAAGGAGGACAACAAATGAACATTCCCGTTATTTTCTATTTAGTCGTCAGTACACTTCTATTCTTCATCGGAGTGTTCGGCTTTGTCACTCGTCGCAATCTGATAGCCATGCTCATCAGTATTGAGTTAGTGCTCAACTCGGTGGACCTCAACTTCGCCGTGTTCAACCGCCTGCTCTATCCTGGCCAGTTTGAGGGTTTCTTCTTCACCATGTTCTCCATTGCCGTGAGTGCCGTGGAAACAGCTGTGGCCCTGGCCATCATCATCAACGTTTACCGCAACTATCACAGTGATCAGGTGAACAGTATCGAACATCTGAAATATTAATTGAGAGATGGAATATAGTTATGCATTTTTAATTCTTCTTCTGCCCTTTGTGAGCTTCCTGGTACTGGGACTCCTCGGCATGAAGATGAAACCGCGTGTTGCGGGTCTGATCGGCACTGCCCTCATCGGCACCGTGTTCGCTCTCTGCCTCTACACCGCCTATGAATATTTCTTCGTGATAGGACGTGACGCTGCCACGGGCTTATATCCCACGGTGACCGTCTTTAACTTCACTTGGCTCGACTTCGGCAAGGCGCCTCTGTTTGGCACCGAACTACTGTTTAAGATTGGTTTCCGCTTGTCGCCTATCAGCGTGATGATGCTTATCGTCATCACTACCGTGAGTTTCATGGTGCACATCTATTCGTTCGGATATATGGCTGAGCGCGACGAGAACTACAAGGCAATAGGTTACGAAAAGGGATTCCAGCGCTTCTATGCTTTCCTGGGTCTCTTCACCATGTCAATGCTCGGACTGGTGGTAGCCACCAACATCTTCCAGATGTATCTTTTCTGGGAGCTTGTGGGTGTTTGCTCCTACCTGCTCATCGGTTTCTACTATCCGAAACACGCAGCCGTACACGCTTCGAAAAAGGCATTCATCGTAACACGTTTCGCCGACCTGTTCTTCCTCATCGGTATTCTCTTCTACAGTTTCTATGTAGGAACATTCAGCTATGACCTCAATGCCACACAGGACATCGACCTGTCCGGTCACTTGGCTGGCGCAGCCTTCATCCTGCCTGCGGCTCTCTTCCTGATGTTCATCGGTGGTGCCGGTAAGAGTGCCATGTTCCCCTTGCACATCTGGTTGCCCGATGCCATGGAAGGTCCTACTCCTGTCAGTGCCCTCATCCACGCCGCTACCATGGTGGTGGCCGGTGTCTATCAAGTGGCATCGCTGCTCCCCATTTGGGTGAAATACGCACCCGACCAGTTGCACTGGGTGGCATGGATTGCTGCCTTCACAGCCTTCTATGCTGCAGCCGTGGCTTGCTGTCAGCGAGACATCAAGCGAGGCCTGGCTTTCTCAACCATCTCTCAGATTGCCTACATGCTCGTGGCTTTGGGCGTATGCACTGGACTGGACAGTGAGACAGGACTCGGCTATACAGCCAGTATGTTCCACCTCTTCACTCATGCCATGTTCAAAGCCCTGCTCTTCCTCTGCTCCGGTGCCATCATCGTTATCATCGGCAGCAACTTCAAGGAATACATGGGTGGCTTGCACAAGTACATGCCCATCACGAACATCTGCTTCCTTATCGGCTGTCTTGCCATATCGGGAATTCCTCCTTTCGCAGGCTTCTTCTCAAAGGATACTATCATTGATGCCTGCGCTCTGATGCCAGGCTGGCAGGGCGTTGCCTTGAAATGGATAATGACGGTTGTAGCAGGTATGACAGCCTTCTACATGTTCCGTCTCTACTATGTCATTTTCTGGGGACAGAGCTATTACGAGCTTGACCCCGAGCACCGCAAGAAACCCGCTGAGGTACCCTTCGTAATGTGGGGCCCGCTGGTGTTCCTCGCAGCTATCTCATGTGTGGCCGGTTTTATTCCCTTCGGTCATTTCGTAAGTGCCAACGGACTGAGCTTTGACATCCACATCAACTGGACTATTGCCGGTACGAGCATTTTTGCCGCTCTCATCGGAATCGGACTTGCCACCTATATGTATATGCCAAAGAACAACCCGCTGCCCGACAAGCTGGCAAAGGCTATGCCCCGTTTGCACCGTGCAGCTCTGAACCGCTTCTACATCGACGATGCATGGCAGTTCTTCACTCACAAGATTGTGTTCGGTTGCTTCTCCATCCCCATCGCATGGTTCGACCGTCACGTCATCGACGGTATGTTCAACTTCGCTGCCTGGGGTACCCAGGAGGCAGGACAGAGCATACGTCCGTGGCAGAGTGGCGATGTTCGCCAGTACGCCGTGTGGTTCCTTACAGGAGCCGTGGCACTCGTTCTTATTCTGCTCTGTGTATAAAAGCAACAAGCAATTCAACTAAGAAAACCAAAGAAAATGACTTTTCTAACATTATTCATCGTCATACCAGTGCTGATGCTCCTCTGCCTCTGGCTCGCGCGCAACGACAAGCAAGTGCGCGGCGTCATGGCTGTAGGCTCCACGGCATTGCTCCTGTTGTCGGTCTATCTGGTGTTCGCCTTCATCGAAGCACGCACCACTATGCCTTCCGACAAATTCCCCATGCTCTTCGGCTGTGACATTCCCTGGTTTGAGCCGCTGAACATCCATTATCAGACGGGAGTCGACGGAATCTCCGTAGTGATGATTCTCCTCTCCTCCATCATCGTCTTCACGGGAACTTTCGCCTCATGGCAGTTGCATCCCATGCAGAAGGAATACTTCCTCTGGTTCACCCTGCTCTCCACAGGTGTGTTCGGATTCTTCATCTCGTGCGACCTCTTCACCATGTTCATGTTCTATGAGGTTGCCCTTATCCCAATGTATCTGCTTATCGGCGTATGGGGTACAGGTCCTAAGGAATATGCAGCCATGAAGCTGACGCTGATGCTGATGGGAGGTTCCGCACTGCTCATCATCGGTATCTTGGGCATCTATTACTTCAACGGTCAGTACAGCGGTACCTTTACCATGGACCTGATTGCCATCGCGAAGCTCCACGCCATTCCGGCTGGTATTCAGAAGATATTCTTCCCGCTCATATTCATCGGTTTTGGCGTACTTGGCGCTCTCTTCCCCTTCCACACATGGTCTCCCGATGGTCATGCTTCTGCCCCCACGGCAGTGTCCATGCTCCACGCAGGTGTACTGATGAAGTTGGGAGGCTACGGTTGCTTCCGCATCGCCATGTTCCTCTTGCCCGAAGCTGCCCGTGAGCTTGCCTGGATATTCCTCATCCTTACCACCATCTCCGTGGTCTACGGTGCTCTCTCAGCCTGCGTACAAACAGACCTCAAGTATATCAACGCCTATTCTTCCGTGTCACACTGCGGCATGGTGCTCTTCGCCCTGCTGATGATGACACAGACAGCCTGCACAGGTGCTGTACTTCAGATGCTGTCCCACGGTCTTATGACGGCACTCTTCTTCGCCGTTATCGGTATGATTTATCACCGCTGCGGCACCCGCGACGTGCGCAAGTTGGGCGGTTTGATGAAGATTATGCCTTTCCTCTCTGTTGCTTATGTCATTGCAGGTTTGGCAAACCTCGGTCTGCCGGGCTTCTCCGGATTCGTGGCTGAGATGAACATCTTCGTTGGTTCGTTCCAGAACCCCGACCTGTTCCACCGCACCTGCACCATCATCGCCTGCACCTCCATCGTCATCACAGCCGTGTACATTCTCCGCGTTGTGGGCAAGATTCTCTATCAGAGCGTGCCCGACCAGAAGTATTACAAACTGAGCGATGCCACTTGGGATGAGCGTATCGCTGTTGGCGGACTGATAATATGCGTTGCCGGACTCGGACTTGCTCCTCTCTGGGCACAGAATGTAATCAATGATGCCGTAGGTCCCATCATCAACCATATCCTTGATGCCGGACTCGTGGCAGGAATGTAATGAAGCAAGACAGAATGTTGAAAACAAACGAATCGATTTAAGTCATGAATATAGATTACAGTCAATTTCTCAATATGATTCCTGAGGTGTCGCTGACAGCTATCCTCATCATTGTCTTCATTGCAGACCTCTTCTCATCCAAGAAAGTGGGCGTTCCCAACGAACGCCGCTGGTTCAACCCACTGGTATGCATCTTGCTGCTTGTTCACACTTTGGTCAATGCGCTGCCTACAGCAGAAGCACAGGCCTTTGGCGGAATGTATATAACGAATCCGAGTGTAGGTGTCATCAAGACTATCCTCGCACTTGGTACTTTCATTGTAGTGCTGCAGGCACGCGAGTGGCTCCAGCGTGACGATACCAACTTCAAGGAGGGCGAATTCTATGAGTTGGTCGTAGCCACCCTATTAGGTATGAACATGATGGTGAGCGCCAACCACTTCCTGCTCTTCTTCTTAGGTCTGGAAATGGCAAGTGTGCCTATGGCATGTCTCGTGGCCTTCGACAAGTACCGCCATCATTCAGCAGAGGCAGGTGCCAAGTTCATCCTCACCGCTACATTCTCCAGCGGCGTAATGCTCTATGGTATCTCCTTCCTCTATGCCGCAACGGGTACCCTCTACTTCGACGACGTGGTGACCAAGCTCACTGCTGAGCCTCTCACTATTATGGGTATGGTGTTCTTCTTCAGCGGACTGGGCTTCAAGATTTCCTTGGTTCCCTTCCACTTCTGGACAGCAGACACCTATCAGGGTGCTCCTACTACGGTAACCGGTTATCTGAGCGTGGTTTCCAAGGGTGCTGCAGCATTTGCTCTCTGCACCATTCTCATGAAGGTTTTCGCTCCGATGGTAGAGTACTGGCAAATAATGCTGATGATTGTCGTGGTACTTTCCATCACCGTTGCCAACCTCTTCGCCATCCATCAGAAAGACCTGAAGCGATTCATGGCATTCAGTTCAATCTCTCAGGCCGGCTACATCGTACTTGCCATTCTCGGCGACACCCAGATGAGCGTTACAGCTCTGAGCTATTATGTACTGATTTACGTGGTGGCAAATATGGCAGTATTCACCATCATCGGTGCGGTGGAAGAACATAACAACGGTGTTGTAGACATGGATTCCTACAACGGATTCTACACCACCAACCCCCGCCTTGCCTTCCTCATGACCTTGGCTCTGTTCTCCCTTGGAGGTATTCCTCCCTTCGCCGGTATGTTCTCTAAGTTCTTCGCCTTTATGGCAGCCGTAAAGGGAGCAGACGTCACCACCACGATGGGCGCTTGGCAGTATATCGTCGTGTTCATCGCCTTGGTAAATACAGTAGTGAGCCTCTACTACTATCTGCTCATCGTCAAGGCTATGTTCATTCGCCACAACGACAATCCCCTGCCCACCTTCCGCAGTCATGTCAACACCCGCATGGCTTTGGCAATCTGCACACTGGGCATTGTCCTCTTCGGTATTTGCAGTTGCGTTTACGACTGGATTAACCTCTCGCTGTGAACCAATACTGCAATAGACTGAAATAATTATCAAATAGGAGATAAACACTGACAAATGGTGTTTATCTCCTATTTTTGTTTATATCGTGTTCGTCATCCATCACGGGTTCATTCCATTTGCCCTTATCCTTCGGCAAAATGTTTCCTCCCGACAATGAACATCAATGGAAATCAATGAAGATAAATTTCTTCTCAGTTTTTTAACTTGTCTTTCGTTGTCGTTGGTTGTCTTAAAATAAAAACAACGAAGGACAACGAAAGACAACTGGCGGACGCGGGAAGACTTTTCAATTCAAAATTGGCTGCGCGATGAAAGGTTGAACGTACAAAATCTAAGCGTCATCAACAATGACGTAAATTCATCCGCAACAATGATGGTAATTCGCCCGCACCGATATCAATTACAGGGCTGCCGGTCCCCCTTCGGTTCCCCCATCGGGGGATAGAAATGTGCCGGCCACATCCTAATCTACAATGCATTATGGGAGAATCTCTCAAAAGAAAGAATACGTTAACTACCGTTAAATTCGTTTAAAGGCCTTGCGTACCTTCGTTATTATTTTGAAAAGCAACAGGAACCGACTCTTGTCTCGATGATAAGAAAACTAAATCATAATATGGTATCGAAAATTAAAATATTTACCTTGTGCTGTTTTCTGTATTTTTCATGCCTAT